>NZ_JBBCBW010000017.1:0-124069 GCF_037204085.1 Variovorax sp. CCNWLW235
GCCTTGCGCAGCGAAATAAAGGAGGAGGCCGCAGGCCGGGGGACATTCGCGGAGAAAGGTACCCCGTCGGCGGGTGCCCGCCCTGAATGAACCCGAACCCGAACCCGTTCAACGCAAGCGCAGTGCGGACCCGCGGCCGCAAGGTAGCTCAATGTTTTCTTCATGGCGGTGCCCCTGCCTCGGTCTTGGCCAGGAGTGTCGATGGCAGGTTGATCACGCCCTTGATCTGGTCGCGACAAGTTCATCGCGGCGTTAAAGCCAGAGCGCGTCCTGCAATTGCCGTGCGGTCCAGCGCCTGGGCTGCCGCGGCCACTCTTCGAGCAGCGCCGACATCCTTGCGTTGCGCGGCGCCTCCATGTCCTGGTTTTGCGCGAGCCGCACGACCTCGCCGCTGAGCGCATCGATCTCGGTGCGCCGCCCGAGCGCGAGGTCGTCCGCCATGCTGGAGCGTGCCTTGGCATCGATGCGCAGCATGCGCGCCGCGACGATACGAAACAGCCAGTCTGGCAGCCGCAGCACTGTGGACAGCCGCCGCGCTGGTACCGCGGCCACCTGCGCGGGCGCGATGCCGGCGCTGCCGAGCACGCCCAACGCTTCATCGATGAGCGCGGCAAAGCAGCACCGGTAGCCGCGCTGCAGCAGTTCGTCGCGCAGCGGCAGGCCCGAGAGCGCGTTGACGGGGTTGTTGAGGTTGAGCAGCAGCTTGCCCCATTGCACGGGCAGCAGGTCGGCGTACAGGTCGATGGGTATGCCTGCGCGCTCGAACACCGGCAGCCAGGGCCGCAGTGCGGCATCGTCCTTTGCGGCCAGCCGCCCTGCCGTGCCCCGGTGAAAGGCACCCGGCCCGGTTTCAGCCACGTTGTAGGGCACCATGCCGGGCAGCACGCCCAGCGTGGGGCCGGCCTTCGATGCCTCTGTGCAATTGGAAATGCCGTTTTGCAGCGAGACGACCGTGGTGCCCGCGGGCAACGCAAAGGCAAGCTCGGCGGCCGCCTCGGCGGTGGCGCCGCTCTTTACGCACAGCAGAACCAGTGCCGGCGTTGCGCCGACAGGCACCTGGTCACTCAACCGCAGGCTGGCGGCGGGCAAGCGATGCGAACCGCCTTCCAGATCGCTGAGCGCAAGGCCGTGCGCCGCAAGGCTTTGCAGCACGCGCGGACGCCCGACGAAAGTAACTGGAACACCGGCCGCGGCAAGGCTGCCGCCGATGAAGCAACCGATGGTGCCCGCTCCCATCACCAGCACTTCGCCGGGAGGGGAGCCGAGCACCTCGGTGGCGGCCATCAGGTGCGTTCCGCCACCCAGGCTTGCACCGACTGGAGCGCTGCGGGCAGGCCCGCGGCATCGGTGCCGCCGGCCATGGCCATGTCGGCCTTGCCGCCGCCCTTGCCGCCCACTTGCTGCGCAACAAAGTTGACCAGCTCGCCGGCCTTGACCTTGCCCACAGTGTCGTTGGTCACACCCGCGGCCACCTGCACCTTGGCGCCGTCGGCCGCGGCCAGCACGATCACCGCCGTCTTGAGCTTGTCCTTCAGCTTGTCCATGGTGTCGCGCAGCGTCTTGGCGTCTGCGCCGTCGAGCTTGGCAGCCAGCACCTTGATGCCGTTCACGTCGATGGCCTGCGACACCAGTTCGTCGCCCTTGGACGAAGCGAGCTTGCCCTTGAGCGCGCCCACTTCGCGCTCCAGCGCCCTCACTTGCTCCAGCACCTGCGTGAGCCGGCCCTGCAGCTCGGCGGCGGGCGACTTGAGCGTGGCGGCCACGCTCTGCACGGTCGATTCGAGGTCTTGCAGGTAGCTGAGCGCATTGGCGCCCGTTACCGCTTCGATGCGGCGCACGCCGGCAGCCACGCCGCCTTCGCTCACGATCTTGAACATGCCGATGTCACCGGTGCGGCCCACGTGGGTGCCGCCGCAGAGTTCGCGGCTGGTGCCGATGTCGAGCACGCGCACGCTCTCGCCGTACTTTTCGCCGAACAGCATCATGGCGCCGGTCTTCTGGGCCGATTCCATGTCCATTACGCGGGCGTGCGTCTCGGTGTTGGCAAGGATTTCGGCGTTCACGCGCTTTTCGATCTCCAGGATCTGGTCGTGCGTGACGGCCGCGTTGTGCGCAAAGTCGAAGCGCGTCTTGTCGGCATCGACCAGCGAGCCCTTCTGCTGCACGTGCGTGCCCAGCACTTCGCGCAAGGCCTTGTGCATCAGGTGGGTAACCGAGTGGTTGCGCATGGTGGCGTCGCGGCGCGCGGTGTCGACCGCGGCCTTGACCGTGTCGCCCACCTTCAGGGTGCCCTGCGTTTGCGTGCCGTGATGGCCGAACACGTCGGCCTTGATCTTCTGCGTGTCTTCGACGCCGAACTGCACACCTTCGGCCACGAGCACGCCCTGGTCACCGACCTGGCCGCCGCTTTCCGAATAGAACGGCGTGGTGTCGAGCACCACGATGCCGGGCTGGCCTTCTTTCAGCTCTTGCACGGCCGCGCCTTCGAAGTACAGCGCCACCACCTTGGCGGTTTCTTCCAGGTGTTCGTAGCCGGTGAACACATTGCCCGCGCCGCCGTATTCGACGTTGCGGTCCATCTTGAACTTGCCGGCCGCGCGGCCCGCGGCCTTCTGCTTTTCCATGGCGGCGTTGAAGCCGGCTTCGTCCACGCTCACGCCGCGCTCGCGGCACACGTCGGCCGACAGGTCGAGCGGAAAGCCGTAGGTGTCGTGCAGCTTGAAGGCCACGTCGCCCGGCAACGTCGTGGCGCCATTGGCCAGCGCCGAGTCGAGAATTTCCATGCCGTTGGCCAGTGTTTCGAAGAAACGTTCTTCCTCGGCCTTCAGTGTTTCGATGATGCGTTTCTCGTCAGCCACCAGCTTGGGGTACGCATCGCCCATCAGCTTGACCAGGTCAGGCACCAGCTTGTGGAAGAACGGCTTCTTCTGGCCCAGCTTGTAGCCGTGGCGAATGGCGCGGCGCACGATGCGGCGCTGCACGTAGCCGCGGCCTTCGTTCGACGGAATGACGCCGTCGGCCACCAGGAACGAGGTGGCGCGGATGTGGTCGGCAATCACGCGCAGCGAGTTGTTCGACAGGTCTTGCGTGCCGGTCTCGCGGCCAGCGGCCTTGATGAGCGCGTCGAAGATGTCGATTTCGTAGTTGCTGTGCACGTGCTGCAGGATGGCGGCGAGGCGCTCCAGGCCCATGCCGGTATCCACACAGGGGGCGGGCAGCTTCTTGACCGAGCCGTCGGGCTGCATGTCGAACTGCATGAACACGTTGTTCCAGATCTCGATGTAGCGGTCGCCGTCTTCATCGGGGCTGCCGGGCGGGCCGCCGGGGATCTCGGGGCCGTGGTCGTAGAAGATTTCGGAGCACGGGCCGCAGGGGCCCGTGTCGGCCATCATCCAGAAGTTGTCGGACATGTAGCGGCCGCCCTTGTTGTCCCCGATGCGCACCACGCGCTCGGGCGGCAGGCCGATTTCCTTGGTCCAGATGTCGTAGGCCTCGTCGTCCTCGATGTAGACCGTGGCCCAGAGCTTTTCGGCCGGCAGCTTGTACACCTCGGTCAGCAGCTCGAAGGCCCACTTGAGCGATTCGCGCTTGAAGTAGTCGCCGAAGCTCCAGTTGCCCAGCATCTCGAAGAAGGTGTGGTGGCGCGCGGTGTAGCCCACGTTCTCCAGGTCGTTGTGCTTGCCGCCGGCGCGCAGGCACGCCTGTACCGAGGCGGCGCGCACGTAGGGGCGCTTGTCTTCGCCCAGGAACACGTCCTTGAACTGAACCATGCCCGAGTTCGTGAACATCAGCGTCGGGTCGTTGCCCGGCACCAGCGAACTCGAGGCCACCACCGTGTGGCCCTTGGAGGCGAAGAAATCGAGAAAGGTCTTGCGGATGTCCGCGACCGTGAATGTGGGCTGGCTCATCTTTGGATTTCGTCTTCTGTCGAGGGCGGCCTGGCGATGGCGACCCTCTCGTCGAACCCACTGCGTCGAACCGACCTAACTGCTTGATTTGCTTGAACAAACGATTATAGGTTTGGCTACCGCCCCGCGCCTTGCCGGGGCTGCAGTCAGCTTGCCGTGGGGAGCGCCGCTACCATGGGCCGGACCGGGAGAACCAAATGCGTTCGGCTTCGTCCTAACGGCTATTTCATCCCGACGTGAATCAAGGAGCATGCATGGCAGGTCATGAGGCGCCACACTGGAAGATCGAGGATCTGGAGTTTTCGCGCATTGCGCGCGACGAAGTCCGCCAGGACGAAAATCTTTTCTACCTCGTCACGTCCGCCTCCTTCATTGAAAGCGGCTCTGACCTGTACACCCAGAACCTGGTCGACTTCTTTCGCGGCGACGACGAGGTTACGGAGTGGCTCACCCGCCACTGGGAGGCCGAGGAACTGCAGCACGGCAAGGCCTTGCGCGCCTATGTGGCGCATGTGTGGCCAGAATTCGACTGGGAAACCGCCTACCGCGGCTTTCTCGAGGAATACGCCACCTACTGCAAGGTCGAGCTCCTCGCCCCCACGCGCGGGCTCGAAATGACGGCGCGCTGCGTGGTCGAAACCGGCACCGCCACCTACTACCGCGCCATGGCGCGCAGCACGGCCGAACCGGTGCTGCGCGACCTGGCCAGCCGCATTGCAGCCGACGAGGTGAACCACTACAAGCATTTCTACCGCTTCTTTCGCCGCTACCGCGACGAGGAACGGCTCAGCCGCTTTCGCGTGCTGGGCACCATTGGCCGACGCACGCTGGAGCTGAAGAGCGAAGACGCCGACTGCGCCATTCGCCACGTGGTTCGCACGCGGTCGCCCGAGCGCGCCGGCGACACGGCCTTTGTCGAGCAACTGAGCGCCCGCCTGAACAGCACAGTGCGCACCAACCTGAGCGCCGGCGCCACGCTCAAGATGCTGATGCGCCCGCTGGAACTACCGGCCGGGGTGCAAACCATGATCCAGTACCCCATCAGGCAGTTCATGGAGCATGTTTTCCTGCGTTGAGGGGGCTGGTGGCAGGTGCGAGGGGTGAATTCACTCACAAACTTCAAAAACGAAGATGTATACTTTAGAGGTACTTTTCTGAATTCCGCGAAATGCCCGAATTTGCCCCAAGAAATGCCCGCCTCGAGTGGGCGTCGCTGTTCGCCGCCGAATGGACGCGGCTGGCCGGTGGGCGCGCCGATCATGAATTTTTGATCGACCAAGGCCTGAGCCTGGTGCGGGTGGTGGGCGACCGGCAACCCGCGGACGTGGCGCGCCAGCATTTCGAAAACACCCCCGAGCCCGAGCAGCTGGTGCGCGACCCCGAGGCCAACTTCACCGCGCTGGCGGCCGAGGTCGGCATCATCAAGCCGGGCGAACGTCTCGACCAGATGCATATTGAATTCGCCCACGGCATTGCCGAGCTCTGCGCTGCGGTGGGTGACGGCTACGGCGATTCGGCCTCTGCCAATGCGGGCCGGCACATCAGGGCGCTGTACGGCCCGGTCTGAAACGGCTCGGCGGCCCGTCTTTTCTTCGCCCTTCAGCCGAGCTTCGGCAGCCCGAAGCCGAACCCGAACACCGGTCCGCTCTTCTTCGCGGGTTTCGCCAGGCCGGCCTCTTCTTGCTCCCGCGGTCCCAGGTCGAGGTCGTCGATCATCTTCTGCAACTCGACCAGGCCCGCGGCCATCGCGGCCTTGTAGGTCTTCATCGCCCTCGGCTGCTGGCGCAGCACGCTCCAGCCCTGCCCCAGCTCCTCGTCGCCGAGCTCAACCAGGCGCCAACGGTAGGCGCCCTCTTCCACTTCGATGACGGTGACGGCAATGCTCCGAAGCGTTGACATGGCGGAATGGTCAGCGATGAGCAAGCCGCGCCGTGTCGGACGAGCGCGGTTTCTTGCCGCTCCGGCCTTCCCCGGCCTTCTTGCGGCCTTCCTGTTTCTGTCAGTCAGGTCGGCGCGCTGGATTCCGGTTCAGGTGCCGGGCAACAGCTGCAAACCGGAGCGTTCGGCTGATGGGGCGCGCCGCATCGGATGCACAGCTTTCGGCGGCGCCTGGCCGCCCGCCATGTGGTTGCGGGCCGCATCCGTTCGGTGCGCAACTTCATGATCTCGGCGATGCCGTCTTCGGTGATTGCCGTGACGATGGCGGTCCGGGCCATGTTGAACTTGCCGGATGGGTCGATGGCCGGTGCAATTTCCGCTTCTACCAAGCCAGTGGCCTTGAGAACCGAAACATGCTTGATTTCTTCGGGCCTCACGATCTCGGCAGGCAACTCGACATGCTGGAGCCGCAGCAAGAAGAGCAGGTGCATTTCTTGATCCCCTCAACGAATGCTTTTTGTTGAACCTGAGGGTGCCGGATTGTTTTGAGGCAATGTGACGGTGTCTACATTAGTTGGGCAAAAAAGTCGGGTTTGAGCGGGTGGCGCACCATGCCGAGCGATGAACCCAACATCTCCCCCTGCGGCAGCAGCCTGTTCACAAGAGGCCTCATGAGCAAAGAAGCGTTCGAACGATCCGCCGCGCCCGGCGGCGTGCATCACCGGCTGGCGGCGATGGCCGGCAACTGGGAAGGCCGCTTCCGGCTCTGGTTCGAGCCCGGCAAGCCGGCCGACGAATCGGTGCAGCGCGGCACCATCCGCCTCGTCGGCCGCGGCCGGTTCCTGCTGCATGAGTACGAGGGCCGTTGCAGCGGCGAGCCTTTCGAGGGCGTCGCGCTATTGGGCTACCACCTCGACGAAGACGCCTTCGAATGCGCCTGGAGCGAGAGCTTCGGCACCGGCACGTCGATCATGTTCAGCACCGGCCGAGTGGAGGACCGACGCTTCGGCGCGCAGGGCAGCTACGGTGCCGGCGCGGATGGGGAACACTGGGGCTGGCGCACCGAGGTGTCGCAGCCTGACGCCGAGCACCTGGACATCCGGATGTTCAACATCACGCCGGGTGGGGAGGAAGCGCTTGCGGTCGAGGTGAACTACAGGCGGGTGCCTACATCGTCATACGCATCAAGCTAAATGGCAGCCAGACCGAGGGTGAAGTCCGGCCAGCCTAGTGACAAGTGTGAAGTATTTCTCAAAAATGGTTCTGACTTATAAGCAAGCAGTAGCGGCCGAGTTGCACTTGTAGCTACATTCCGCCGACCAGAAATGGCCGGCATTTCTTGGCAGAACGAAGACAAGCGCCGGCACTCGGAGACTCGAATGCCCCTCTCGTTTTTGATGCGGCTGCTGCATGTGCGGCTTCCAATTCATGTTGCCAATCCAGAGGACATCCGGCACGTCTCGGTCCTTTTGGCTACTGGATTGATCGAAGCTGAGATCCAGGCCCTGGAGTCCACCGTTCGCTATGCCACCTCACGCGTTGCCACAGTGCTTCGCATCACGGAGGCCGGCTTCACCGAACTTGCAAAAATGGGAGATGCCCGATTCCGTGAGGAAGGAACCGGTTGACCGGTTATCCAACTTCCCTCTGGAGAATCGGGCACTCATCTCGATAACTCGTAGAAATCAACGAGTTGCCAGATGCGGGTGTAGTTCAATGGTAGATCTGCGCCCTCCAGTGAAAACACCGCTGTTTCACTGAAACCTACGCCAAAACCTACGCCGATCAGCCGAGCTTCGGCAATTATCTTCTGCAGCTCGAGCAGACCTGCAGCCATGGCGCCTTGTAGGTGCCCATCGACTTCGATTGCTGCCTGACTACGTGCCAGCTCTCGCCATGCTGCTGCGGCTTGACCACACAACTGGCGCGAGTCAATGACACATGAGCCAACTGAATTTATGCCCCAGCCCGCCACCACCCTGCGCACGCCGTCGTGGCTGGGCGGCAGGGTGCACGAAGACCGCGAGCTGCCGCAGTGGCAGCAGCAATAGAAGCCGCAATACGGCCTGTTGGCTGAAATAGGCCTTTACACTCTGACGACCCCACCTCTTCAACAAGCATGCTCCGAGACATCACCCCAGTTCGGCAACTCGCCCGCCTGTATCGCGCAATCCTCTCGGCCGCCGAATCCCTGGCAACGCTCAGCGCACATAGCCAGCAACCCGCGCCTGCATCAGCGCCTGCACCTACACCAGCACCAGCGCCCGTTGTCCAGTACTTCGATGCGCGGCCGCGACTGGATGCGAACGAGGCCGAGATTCGCAGACTTTCAACCGAGGTGGAAAGGTTGAAGACCCTCACCCGGCATCTCAGGTTGCAGTCGGCCAGCATGGACAACCGCCCCTTCCTGATCGAAGGCAACGTTCCGGGCTTCGAGCCCTTCGCCTTCGAGATTCATCGTGCTGGCGACGCATACATCTCCACCGAACTGGAGGCGACCGGTATCTGGGAGCCGCTCGAAACCTCCGTCATCACGCGACTCAGCAGGCCTGGCGACTTCGTGCTCGACATTGGCGGCAATATCGGCTGGTACAGCGTGCTTCTCTCCAAGGTGCTGGGTCCGGCCGGACAGATCATAACGTTCGAGCCCGACCCGCGGAACTTCGCGATGCTCTCGCGCAATCTCGAAAGAGTGCGAGGTGGCGCCATCGCCACGCCCCTGCAGAAGGCCGTGAGCGACGCAGAGGGCACGCTGAAGCTGTTTCTGTCCCCTGACAACCTCGGTGACCACCGAATCTTCAGCGATGGAACAGAGCGTCCAACGATTGAAGTTCCAACGGCAACGCTTGACGCAATTCTCGCGGATGCCTCCCGACTTCCCGACCTCGTGAAGTCGGATGCGCAGGGGTCCGAGGCACGCATCTTCCGCGGTGCTCAAGGCCTCTTCTCAAAGGGCTGGCGCCCCATCTTCTTGATGGAATTCTGGCCCTTCGGCCTGACCAACTCGGGCGACGATCCGATGTGGCTTTGGGGCCAACTGGCCGGCATGGGCTATCAAATGTTCGAGCTCACGGAAGCGCGCTCGACGTTGCTATCTATTGACGAGCTGCGGGTGCGCTCCGAGATCACGGACCGGCTGTCCCCTACATCGGGATCCTTCATCAACTTAGTGGCCATTCCCTCGGGGAGCGATCGTTTGACCAGCATCGAGGATCTTGTAGCTCGTTGATCAAACAGCGCCTCGGAACGGAAACAAGGCCCCCAGCGCCGAAGCGCCGGGGGCCTTTTTCATTTCAAGATCGACGGCTGAGCCAATGGCACGAAGAGTATCCGATCATTCTTCTGGACCGAGCGGAAGCTGCGCTCTGTTGTCTCTCCCTTCAACAACGATTCGGCCTGATTCAAGAAGCTCTCGACTTCGTGCAGCCTTGGCTGCGAGGACCGCGGATCGATCCTCGGCACGCTGACAGGCAGCGGGGTCGGTACGGGCTTCCCACTCGGCAATCTGCTGGGTGTCTTGCGCCAGTAAACTGCTGCGCACCGTACTACGTCAGCGACCATGCTAAAAAATCGCACTCCGTTCCGCCAACTTTCACGTCTCTATGGGGCGGTCATCAACAGCCCAAGCCAAACAGCCGACATCCGAGAGGAGTTGGCCATGCTGCGCCAGGAGATCAGGCATCAAACAGCTGTTGAGCACACTTTGGCCGAACGACTCGAAAGAGACGTTCAGAAGGTGTCGATCACAGTGCAAGAGCTCGATCTTCATTTGAACGCGAGCAAAACTGCTGGCCATACGCATCAGGACACCGCATTGATGCTGGATGACCTGAGACGAAGGATCGCTCAGTCGATGCCGGACAACCCGGCCAGCAAAGGGTGGAATACCTATTCGCAGTGTGATGAGGACGGGATCGTCCGCGAATGCCTGCGCAGAATTTCGACCATCGCGACTTTGTCGAAGACATTTATTGAGGTTGGGTGTGGCGACGGTTTGGAGAACAACACACACCAACTCCTGTTAGACGGCTTCAAAGGTGCATGGCTCGACGGGAGTCCGACGAACATTGCACGCATCAAAGAAGCTTTGGGCACGTTGACGTCTGAGCAACTCTTCGCGAAAGAGAGTTTTGCCACTGTCGAATCGATGAAATCGCTGCTTGATGAGTTCCTTGCGTTCATCGGGACCAATGACATCGACTTCTACACTTTCGATACTGATGGCAACGACCTGCTTTTGGTCCGCAAGTCGCTGGAATCCATAACGCCGAAGCTCTTATGCGTTGAATACAACGGCAAGTTTCCTCCGCCGACCATTCTGTCGATCAACTACAACCCGGTGCACATCTGGTCCGGCGACGACTACTACGGCGCAACCTTGCAGTCATGGATCGACGAACTCAGGGACCGGTATACCCTTGTCTCGTGCAACCTGAGCGGCGTTAACGCCTTTTTTGTCCGGAACGACTTGGTTTCCGCTTTCACAATCTATCCCACGGAAATGCTGTATCAGCCCCCGAGGTATTGGCTTGTGGGGACTAATGGCCATAGAGCAAGCATGCGGTGGCTCAAGCAGCTTTGCACTGGGCAATACCTTGCAGGCGCGGCTGCTGGCCATTAAGAACCTAAAGACGGATCTGCTGCCTGTTTTGCAGTACGCGCACGTACTGACGATCAAAAGGAAGGCGGCGCCACGGTCGAAGGCTTCGAGGATCAGCGCCCGAGGGGCGAAAAGCAAGTCGATCAAGACCCGGCAGACCCAATGGTGTGTCAGTGTCGCGGAACTGGAGAGCGGCTACGCAGCGCTCGAGCGCATGAACCCTCGTAGCTCAACAGGGTTCCATGTGAACGACGACGAAGTAGAAGAAGGTTTGCTGCCGGCGCCGCCGCGGTGAAGCTTAAGGCTTAGGGATCGGCCGGCCTTGGGGTAGCGCGTAGCCCGGCATCCCAGCCCCATGCGCCGATGGAACCAACAGTGCAGCCCGGGGGATTTCTAGCCCCGCAAATACGCAACAGCCGCTACCATCACTCGCGGCGCAGAGGGCGCCGCCTCCACCTTGCTGCGAGCTCCCATGACAACTAAAACCTTTCCCATGCCCAAGGGCGCCGATCAGGTGCAAGAGCTGATGGCCAGCCAACTCGCAGATTTCCGAACGAAGCGGGCAGCGGCGGAGGCTCGTGGAATCGACCTGATCGCAGAGCGTATCTCGCGATACCTGACGCGCTGGAAAGAAGCACTGGTCTACGTCAACGAAGGCGAGAAGATTCTTGACCTGGGGGTCGGATGGATGCCGCCTCAAATCTTTGAGATGCTGATCAAGGAGCGTGGGCACAACTATCACGCCTTCGATGTCGATCGGAGTTCGATTCAGCACCTAGTCGATCTCGGAATAACAGCCGGCCTGCCAGCCAGCAACTTCAAAACAGGGGAGGTGTCTTGCCTCCCCTTTGATGGAAAGTTCAGCCTCGTCTTCTCCAGCCATTGTCTAGAGCACGCGGTTGACATCGTCGGCACGCTGGCAGAGATCCGCCGCGTGCTGAAAGACGGAGGTGTGCTCTTCATGTCTGTGCCGCTAGGCTTCGACGACAGCGACGAGCACCTCCTGTTCCACGGGCCCGGCGAATGGATCGCCATGCTCACTGCAGCCGGGTTTGAAGTTCTCGCGCACACCATTGGCACGATCTACACCGCATCGGCCGACCTGACCATCTTGGCAAGACATCGCGATGCTGCGCCGGCAGACCCCGCGACCTCGCGCGGCATCGCTGAACGATTCTCGAAAGCGGGTCGCACATTGCTGCGCAGCAATCATGAATCCCTGACTTACCCGAACGGCGCCAGCGCAGGTGGCGGAGCCCAGGCGATCATGCAAGGCGTCGGCTCTCGCATGGAAGCGACGCTGCAGGTGTCGCCGCGGGCCCTAGTGGTGACTCGTCACCCATGGTCTGGGATGCTGCGCATCAGCGATGGAACGTCGCACACCATGATCGACTGCTACCACACCACGACTCATCAGTACGGCGTCGA
Organism: Variovorax sp. CCNWLW235; assembly: GCF_037204085.1. Lineage (NCBI taxonomy): Bacteria > Pseudomonadati > Pseudomonadota > Betaproteobacteria > Burkholderiales > Comamonadaceae > Variovorax > Variovorax sp. CCNWLW235. The sequence goes on from NZ_JBBCBW010000017.1 coordinate 11,815, forward strand.
CCTGACTGGTTTCAAGCCCGATTTTGAGGTCGAACTGATCGGCAGGAACCCACTTTCTAAGGGGTTCGAATGCGTGGTGGCCGGCGTTCTTATTTAAACCGTAGGCAACCTACCTCCCGGGAGCTGGCTTGAGAACTTGGCGACTCGAACGTCAAAGAACATGGCCCTATACTCCGGCTGTCGGCTCCCGCAGGCATGCGGAAGACGAGTGGTTTCGGGTGTAGTTTCTCTCAAAAAACCTACGCCAAGTTGATAGGGGTGAGGCCGGGTGACGTTGGGAACACGGTCGAAGCTAAATCTCAACTTCCCTCTGTAAAATCAGGCACTTAGGTCGATAGCTCGTTAGAAGTCAACGGGCTGCAAAATGCGGGTGTAGTTCAATGGTAGAACGGCAGCTTCCCAAGCTTCATACGAGGGTTCGATTCCCTTCACCCGCTCCAAGCGCTGCGCAAATAGCTGAAACTCCGCGCGAGTAAGAGGCGCTTCGCCAGCCGCATCTACAGCACGCCCATGCCAAGCAGTGCTGTTCAAGGCCCCTACGGTTCATCCCACCTGCATCGCAAGCATTCGCTCGGCCCGGGCCATGCGCAACATGCGGCCCTTCGAGAGAAAGCAACGCATTCCTCGCTGCTCCGACCCGTACGCCCCCGTCATGCAGGAGACAGCCGCCCAGCCCGCACCCGGGCACCATCGAGGCACTCCCAACCCCCCTCGAAAGACGTCTCTCATGGAATTCGCCTACACGCCCAAGGTCCAGGACTTGCGCACGCGCCTGCTTGCCTTCATGGATGCGCACATCTACCCCAACGAGAAGCGCCAGGCTGAAGAGGCGCATCAGTCGTATCTCAACGCGCAGAAGAATGGCGGCTTCTACACCGGCCTGCCGCTGCTCGAAGAACTGAAAGAAAAGGCTCGCGCGGCAGGCCTGTGGAACCTGTTCCTGCCCGAGACGGCGCACGGTGCGGGCTTGACGAACCTGGAGTACGCGCCGCTGTGCGAGATCATGGGCCGCCGCTACTGGAGCGCCGAGGCGTTCAACTGCAGTGCGCCGGACACGGGCAACACCGAGGTGATCGAGCGCTACGGTTCGGCCGCGCAGAAGGCGCGCTGGCTGCAGCCGCTGCTCGACGGGCAGATTCGCTCCGCCTTTGCAATGACCGAACCGGAAGTGGCCTCTTCGGACGCCACCAACATCGCGTGCAGTATCCGGCGTGAGGGCAACGAATACGTGATCAACGGGCGCAAGTGGTACATCACGGGCGCAATGAACGAGCGGTGCAAGCTGTTCATCCTGATGGGCAAGACGGACCCGGACAACGCCGATCGCCATCGGCAGCAGTCGATGGTCATCGTGCCCGCGGACACGCCCGGCATCACGGTGCTGCGCGACATGGCGCTGGTCAATCACTTCGATGCGCCGTTCGGCCACCCGGAGGTGCTGTTCGAGAACGTGCGGGTACCGGCCGACAACATCCTGCTGGGCGAGGGCCGCGGTTTCGAAATTGCGCAGGGCCGCCTTGGGCCGGGGCGCATTCACCACTGCATGCGCATGATCGGCATGGCCGAGTCGGCGCTGGAGATGATGTGCGAACGCGTGGTGTCGCGCGTGGCTTTCGGCAAGCCGCTTTCCGAACAGGGCGTGTGGCGCGAACGCATTGCCAAGAGCCGCATGCTGATCGACCAGACGCGCTGGATGGTGCTGCACGCAGCCTGGCGCATGGACACGGTGGGCAACAAGGTGGCGGCGCAGGAGATCGCGATGATCAAGGTGATTGCACCCAACAACTGCATTCAGGTGATCGACGACGCGATGCAGGCCTTCGGTGCCATGGGCTTGAGCCAGGACACGCTGCTGGTTAACTTCTGGGCCTACGCCCGCCACCTGCGCATGGCCGATGGCCCGGATGAAGTGCACCGCAACGCGATTGCCAAGCACGAGCTCGCGCGCTACGCACGGTGACAACGCAGATAGGGCTCGCGAGCAGCCCTCTCCCTTCACCTTACCCTGCAAGGTCGAAGCAGCACCCCGCGTAATACGGTTTGTCCCCGCCCTCGACAAAGGGCACTTCGATCGGCTTGCCTACGTTGCGCCATGCATCGCGTCGCTTGTATCCGGCGTTTCTCAGCTCGGCCCACAGCTCCTCGTCATGCTGGATGCGATAGGGGCACACAGCAAAGCCGATGCTGTTGAGCGTGTAGATGGTGCGCTCGGGGTGAACGGCGGTCGTGTTCAGCACGATGCGCTTGGGCTTTACTGCAAGCGACGCAATAATTTCCGCGATGCGGACGGGCAGGTACTGCAGGCTGCCCGAGGCATACAGCACGTCGCAGCCGCTGGCATCTTCGTAGTTGGTGGTAAAGCTCAGTTGCGCGGTCGCCTCGCGTCGCACGGCCAGTTCGCGCCCGGTTTGCACCACGCCCGGTACATCGCAAACAGTCCATCGCAGGTTGTCGGGATAAGGCATCACGCGGCGAAACGCGTAGTACTTTATGCCCACGTGTCCGCCCAGGTCGAACACGCGCGACATGCCCGCATCGAGGGATCTCGAGAGCCAGAAAAGGCCTGGGTAATCGTAGAAATAAATCTGGTGGCTGTAGATTTCCCAGGCTGCTTCGGCGTTGTCGTAGCCCACCGCCTTCGAAGGGGGTGCGCCTGCTTCGGCGGCGGCAAAACTCTCGAACGAGCCCATGAAAAGGTTCTCGTCCTGGTTATCCAGGAATTTGCGCTCGTAGTCGCTCGGTGTCAGGGGCGTTTGCGGCATCAGGGTTGCAAGCATGGGTCGGTCTCCTCTTTGTTCTTGTGGAGCGGCTTTATTCAGCCGCCAGGTTTGGCGCGTCGCCGCGGCGCTTGGCCACGCACATCAATGACAACGCACTGGTAGGTGCCGAAGGCCGGCGGCCGGACAGCACATTGCCCAGCCGGTATTTCCATTGCGCCGGCCCCACGACGCCGCTCAGCGCTTCGGCGCCGATCTGATGGTTGTGCGGATAAACGTGCACGTCAAAGCCGAGCGGCTCCAGCGTCGACTTGAAGAACTCCTTCGTGACGCCGTCGCCCGGCTGGTGATGGACTTCGGTCCTGAGGCCCCAAGACTGCTGGCTGCCGGTCTTGTGAAAGCCATGCCGGATGGCCCGGTAGACCCACAGCCGCGCATCCCACATGAGCTTGGCGATGCCCTTGTAGTCCCATGCGGTGAGCTGCGGATCGTGGTCGGTTACCAAGAGGCCGTGCGGCTTTACGAGCCGGGCGCCTTCGCGCAGCACCGCGGCCATGTCGTCGCAATGGTGCAGCGACGCATTGATGGCGACGATGTCTGCCACATGCGAGCGAAAAGGCGTGTAGGCCGCATCGGCCAGCACCGCCGTATAGCCCAGCTTTGCGGCCAGCTCCAGAGAGCCGGGGGCGACATCCACGCCCACCAGAAGCCGCGGCTTTCCGCCTACGGTGGCAAAGATGTTCCCGGGTCCGCAGCCCAGGTCGATGACGATCTTGTCCGTCCAGTCCCCCGCTGCCGCGAGCCATCGGCTCCTGAAATGTGCGTCTCGATGGCAAAAGTCGAGGTATTCCTGAGCCCACTGCGGATTGCCAAAATAAGTGGCATTGGCGGTAATGGCTTCTGTTTTTCGCTTGAGTCCGGACTCATAGTAGACCCCGGATTGCTTCAAATTTACATTCGGCAATAAGATGTCCCGGAACATTTTGAATCCTTCAAGAGTTACGAATCTTGAGACAAGTTATTGCGCAAGAATTACATGACTTCGGATTCCAGAACGGGAATTTTTAACTTGGTTACAAGCTCGAATGATTAATAACAGGGGCCGTTTACCCTGTTTATCCATACATCCTTAGTTCTCAATATTTTGGCGTCGCGTTCGCACCACTTGCGGGCGTCGATGCTGGGGCAGCGCCCCTCCGATCAAGGCCGAACTGTAATCACCAGGCCCCGGTGCAACGCCGGGATCCCCGCTCCTTCTTTTGGCCGCAGCCCGGCATGCCATGCAGGCGCTTTGTCATGGGTCTGTCCGAGGGAAACGGGGCGATTGTCTCCCCCGAAAGGGGGCACATCGCTCATGCGCCAGAGCCAGGGAATTTTTACATTGGTTCCTCCGTGAACAACTCACGGCCGCTGTTTTCACGCAGACCGGGAACCCGAGCGCACCCTCGATAGCGAGTTACCTACTTGAATCGAGTGATTAGCTACCCTGTTTGGGCGATATCAGGTAGTACGTCTATGTAACAAATGATTCCGGAGTGTAACTTGACCAACATTTGCCCCCACCGTCTGCGTCAAACACCCTAGGATTGCCTCCGAAATATGACCAAACGTACTACCTCCTTTTATTTTTACTTAATGCAATTTTTCCGTATTCAATGTATTAGCAGATTTTACTCATTCGAGCTTTTTCATGAAACTTCATTCGGTTTTTTCGGTGCAATTCGAAGCCCCCCAGCTTTCGCTTGGCGACCTGTTCATTTCGCTGCCCGGTTCGGCAACGGCAGAGCGAATTGGCAGCTCAATGGCAGTCGCACCGAAAAATCTACGGCATTGGAGCCAATGGGCAGCAGCCGCCGGTCAATTGCCGGACACCCCATTTGCAGCAGCCTGGCTCCTGTTGCAGGCGCGCTGGCTCGGCGCCCAGCAAGTGGTTCTGCACGAAGCGTCGGCACACCCCTCGCAAGCAGCCGCAAGGCACACCACGCTTGCCGAGACGTTCGATCCCGCACAGCCGGCAAGTGCATGGCTGGCCATGCTCGACCAGAAGCGGCGCCAGGCCGCTGAAGCACTCGAAGCAGACACGCCCGAGTCCTCGCCAAGTTGTCTCTGGCTGCGCGGCGAAGCCGTCGCCCCCTCACTCCAGGCACCCCTTCACCTCTGGCTGAACGCCGCATCCGACACGCCGTGCCTCCACGCCGACGCGGCGGCAGGCCTTCTGGATGCCGCATCCATCGAGCAATTGCTGGCGTCCATCGCCGACACGGCCGCTGACCTGCTCAGCCGACCCGACGCACCGCTTGGCGACATCCGCACCCTGCCCCCGGCTGACCGCGAGCAACAGCTCGTCGCCTGGAACACGCCGCTCGCTCCGCTGGATCGCCAACTCAACGCTGCGCAAATGTTCAGCCGCCAGGCCGCCGCCACGCCCGATGCGCCGGCCCTTGCCGAAGGCGATGCGCAGATGAGCTACAGCGAGCTCGAGTGCCGCTCCGGCCAGCTCGCCCAACGCCTGCAGCAAATGGGTGTGCAGACGGGTGACGCCGTCGGGCTGTTGCTCGACCGTTCAATGGCGGCCGTGGTGGCCCAGTTGGGCGTTCTCAAGGCGGGCGCGGCCTACGTGCCGGTGCCGACGGACTTTCCGGCCGAGCGGATTGCCTACATGCTGGCCGAAGCGAATGCGCAGCTGACCATCGCCGCACCTGCGCACCGCCATCTCGTGTCTGAGTCGATGGCCGTGCTGGTGCTCGACGAGTCCGCAGAAGTGCCCGACGGCGCCGAAGGCAATGCTGCGCCTGCTTCGTGGAAGGCCCCGGCCATCGACGGCGAATCGGTGGCGTACGTGATGTACACCTCGGGCTCTACCGGCGCGCCCAAGGGCATCGAGATCTGTCATCGCGCGATTCTTCGCCTGGTAGTCGATGCCGGCTACGTCGACCTGGCCCCCGGCCGCGCCATGTTGCATGCCGCGCCGCTCGGCTTCGATGCCTCGACGCTCGAAGTCTGGGGGCCGCTGCTCAACGGCGGCTGCTGCGTCATTCACGACGAGCGCGTGCCCACGGGTGCCGGCCTTGCCCGCACCATTGCACGCCACAACGTGCACACCGCCTGGCTCACGGCGGCGCTGTTCAATGCGGTGATCGACGACAACCCGGCGCATCTCTCGGGCCTGCGGCACCTGCTTACCGGCGGCGAAGCTCTTTCGGTGCCGCATGTGCGGCGCGCACTGGCCGCGCTTCCGCAGCTCGCGCTGAGCAACGGCTACGGGCCGACCGAGTGCACGACCTTCGCGGCCACCTACCGCATTCCCGCCCCGCTGCCCGCCGACCTGCGCTCGGTGCCGCTCGGGCGGCCCATCAAGGACACGGTGCTGCGCGTGCTGAGCCCCACGATGGCCCTGCTTCCCACGGGCCTGGTGGGCGAGCTCTGCATCGGCGGACACGGACTGGCGCGCGGCTACCTGCGGCAACCCGCGCTGACGGAAGAACGCTTCGTGCCCGACCCGTTCGGCGCGCCGGGCGAGCGCCTGTACCACACGGGCGACCTTGCGCGCTGGCTGCCCGACGGCACCATCGAGTTCATCGGCCGGCGCGATGGGCAGGTCAAGATCCACGGCCACCGTATCGAAACCGGCGAGGTGGAGGCAGCCATCCTCGCCCACCCGGCCGTAAAGAACTGCGCCGTTGTCGCGCGGCCCGATGCCGACGGGCAGTTGAGCCTCGTCGCCTACCTTGTTGCGCGCTCGCAAGAAAAGCTCTCGTGGGAGGCGCTGCGCGCGCACCTGGCGGCCCGCCTGCCCGCGGCCTTGGTGCCCTCCGCACAAGTGTGGCTCGAGCAGCTGCCGGTCACCGCCAACGGCAAGCTCGACCGCAAGGCGCTGCCCGAACCAGCCGGCGACCGGCCCGACCTTGCACAGCCGTTCGAAGAAGCGCGCAACGCCACCGAGCAACGCGTGTGCGAAGCCTTTGCGCGCGCGCTGCGCATTGCCAAGGTGGGCCGCAACGACAACTTCTTCGACCTGGGCGGCGATTCGATGCGCGTGCTGCAGGTGCTGGCCGATCTGCAGCGGGACAGCGCAAAGCCGCTTTCGACCAATCTCTTCTTCCGCTATCCGACGCCGGCCGCAATGGCGGCTCAGTTGGCGTCCGCCGGTGATGCGGCACCCGCAGCCATCAATCGGCCACGCACATCCCAGGCGGCGAACACGTCCGACTTGCAAGACGCCGTGGCGCTGATCGCCACCGCAGGCCGCTTTCCGGGCGCCGCGGATGTCGAGCAGTTCTGGGACAACCTGGTTGCCGGCCGCGACACCATCAGCTTCTTCGACGACGAGACGCTCGATGCCGGCGTGTCCGAGGCCCTGCGCACCGACCCGGCCTATGTGCGTGCCCGCGGCGTGATCGAAGGCATCGAGAACTTCGACGCCGCCTTCTTCGGCATCGGCCCGAAGGAAGCGGCGCTGATGGACCCGCAGCAGCGCGTGTTCCTCGAGATCTGCTGGGAGTGCCTGGAACGCGCCGGCTATGTGCCCGACGCGGCCCCCGGCCCCGTGGGCGTGTATGCCGGCATGTACAACGCCAGCTACTTCCAGCGCCACGTGAGCACGCGGCCCGACCTCATCGAAGCCGTGGGCGAGTTCCAGGTGATGCTGGCCAACGAGAAGGACTACATCACCACGCGGGTGGCCAACCGGCTCAACCTCACCGGCCCCGCGGTGAGCGTGCACACCGCCTGCTCGACATCGCTGGTGGCCGTGGCGCATGCCTTTCATGCGCTGCGCACGGGCCAGTGCTACATGGCGCTGGCGGGCGGCGCGTCCGTTACCTGCCCCACGCGCAGCGGCTACCTCTACCAGGAGGGCTCGATGCTCTCGCCCGACGGCCGCACGCGCAGCTTCGATGCGCAGGCCCAGGGCACCGTGTTCAGCGACGGCGCCGCGGTGGTGCTGCTGAAGCGCCTGGCGGACGCGCAGGCCGACGGCGACACCATCTACGCGGTGCTGCGCAGTGCCGCTGTCAACAATGACGGCGGCGCCAAGGCGAGCTTTACCGCGCCGAGCGTCGACGGCCAGGCCGCGGTGATTCGCGCCGCACTGGCTGCGGCCAATGTGGAGGCGCGCAGCATCTCGTATGTAGAAGCGCACGGCACGGCCACGCCAATGGGCGACCCCATCGAAGTCGAGGCGCTGACCTGTGCCTATGGCGAGCACACCGATGCACTGGGCTTCTGCGCGCTCGGCTCGCTCAAGAGCAACGTGGGGCACATGGTCACGGCCGCCGGAGCCGCAGGAATCATCAAGGCGGCGCTGTCGCTTCACCACGAAGCGATTCCGCCGACGGCGCACTTCACCGCGCCGAACCCGTCCATCGACTTTTCGCGCACGCCCTTCTACGTCACGCCAAGCCTCCAGCCGTGGCCGCGCGCCGCAGAGCCGCGCCGCGCAGGCGTCAGCTCCTTCGGCGTGGGCGGCACCAACGCTCACGTCATCGTCGAAGAGGCGCCGCCGCGTCCCGCTTCGCCAATCGCAGTCGGCCCGCAGGTGCTGCCGCTTTCGGCCCGCTCGGAGGCGGCGCTTGCCGTGGCCGCGGAGCAGCTGGCCGCGCACCTCGATGCAACCCCCGGGCTGCCGCTGGCCGATGTCGCCTACACGCTGGGCGTCGGCCGCAAGGCACACGCGTTCCGGCGCGCGGTGGTGGCCAGCGACGCGGCCGAAGCCGTTGCCGCGCTGCGCGGCAGCGACAGCACATGGCGCGTCAGCGGCCACATCGATTCGCGCGCGCCGCAGCTGGTGCTGATGTTCCCCGGCCAGGGCGCGCAGTACGCCGGCATGGGCAAGAACCTGTACGCGAACGACCCGGTCTTTGCCGCCGCGTTCGATGCTTGCGTGAAAGCCTTCGGCAGCGCGCTCGACTTCGACCTGCGCGAACGCATGTTCGAAGGCGAAGCCGATGCGCTGGCCCCCACCGCCGTGACGCAGCCCGCCATGTTTACGCTGGAATACGCGCTGGCACGCAGGCTGCTCTCGCTGGGTGCGCGGCCGCATGCGCTGATCGGCCACAGCGTGGGCGAGTTCGTGGCCGCGGTGCTGGCGGGCGTGATGCGGCTCGAAGACGCCGCCCGGCTCGTCGCTCGCCGCGGCGCGCTCATGCAGGCCCAGCCCGCGGGGGCAATGCTGTCGGTGCGCCTGGGTGCCGAACAGCTCACGGCCAGGCTCGGCGATTCGCTATCTCTTGCCGCAGACAACGGCCCGACAGCTTGCGTGGCCGCCGGCCCCTTCGAGGCGATTGCGGCTTTGCAAGTCTCGCTGCAGGAAGAAGACATTCCGAGCCGCCCGCTGCAAACATCGCACGCATTCCACAGCGCAATGATGGACGGCGCAGTAGCGCCCTTCGAAGCGCTGGTCAGTGAAGTCGCGCTGCACCCGCCGACGATTCCGATCTATTCGACGCTCACCGGCCGCCTGCTCGAAGACGCCGAGGCCACCAGCCCGGCCTACTGGGCCCGCCACCTGCGCGGCACCGTGCACTTTTCGCCGGCCGTGCGCAGCGCCATGGCGCACACGGCGCGGCCGCTCTTCATCGAGGTCGGCCCCCGCAATGCACTGACCACGCTGGTGCGCCAGCACGGCGCCGGCGAGGTGACGCCGCTGCTGCATGGCGAGCCGGCCGACGAGGCCCGCACCCTGCGCCTGGCGCTGGCGCGCCTCTGGACATGCGGCGCCGATGTCGAGTTGTCGCGGCTCGCGGTGCGCACTGGCGCGCAGCGGGTTCGCCTGCCCACCTATCCGTTCGAGCGCAAGCGTTTCTGGGTCGACATCGCGGCCCCCGCAGCAAAGCCGGCCATTCCGCCGGAAGCCGCGCCGCCCGTGCTCGCCCTTTTCGTACCACCCCCCATTTTGGAGACGACCGTGACAGTTGCTGCAGCGCCCCCGCTACCTGTTTCTTCCACATCCGCTTCGTCGGACGCCTCGCTCGACGCGCGGTTGCGGTCCTTGTTCGAGGACATCTCCGGCATCGACATGGCCCAGGCGGAGGGGAACGCCGCCTTCAGCGAACTCGGGCTGGACTCGCTCACGCTGACGCAGGTCGCCACGCAGATCAAGAAGCGCTTCAAGGTGAACCTGAGCTTTCGCCAGCTCATGGAGAACTACCGCAGCCTCGACGCGCTCGGCGCATTCCTGCGGGAAAGCCTGCCGCCCGAACCCGTAGCTGCAGTCGCCACTGCGCCGGTAATCGCTCCGGTAGTCACTCCGGTGTCCGCAGCCGTTTTCGCGCCTGCGGCAACGGCGATCACCGTGCCAGCCGCCGTGCATCCGTCGCCCGTTTTCACGCCGCTGCAAGCCAGCGGAATCGGCGCCACACCACTTGTACAACTGGTTACGCAGCAAATGGAATTGATGCGTCAGCAGCTCGCGCTGCTGTCTGGCGCCGGGGCGGAGCTGTCGCATGACGTGGCTGCGCAGGCGGTGCAACAGGCAACCCAGCCCGCTGTGCAGGCGGCCATGGCGCAGCCGGTACCCACCTCGCCCGCACTGCCCGCACTGCCCAATGCCGACGAACCCGCCGCAGCCAAGGAGCCGGTGCGCTACGACGTGACGAAGGCGTTCGGCGCCATCGCGCGCATCCACACGCAGCGCACCGCCGAGCCGAGCGGCCGGCAGAAAGCGCGGCTCGCGGCCTTCATGCGCCGCTACGTGGAGCGCACGCAAAAGAGCAAGCAGTTCACCGAAGCCAACCGTCCCCACATGGCCGACCCGCGCGTGGTCAACGGCTTCCGGCCGATCACCAAGGAGATCACCTACCAGATCGTCATCGAGCGCTCCAAGGGGTCGAAGCTCTGGGACCTGGACGGCAACGAATACGTCGATGCGCTCAACGGCTTCGGCATGAACATGTTCGGCTGGCAGCCCGACTTCGTACAGGAAGCCGTGCGCCGGCAGCTCGACGAGGGCTATGAGATCGGCCCGCAGCATCCGCTGGCCGCCGAGGTCACCGCGCTCATCTGCGAGCTCACGGGCAGCGACCGCGCGGCGCTTTGCAACACCGGCTCCGAGGCGGTCATGGCGGCGCTGCGCATTGCGCGCACGGTCACGGGGCGCAGCACCGTGGTGGTCTTTACCGGCTCCTACCACGGCACATTCGACGAAGTGCTGGTTCGCGCCGGCAAGGGCGGCAAGGGCCTCTCGGCCGCGCCCGGCGTGATGAGCGGCATGTTCGGCGACATCCGCGTGCTGGACTACGGCACGCCCGAGGCGCTGGCTTTCATTCGCGAGAACGCCGACGACCTTGCCGCCGTGCTGGCCGAGCCGGTGCAAAGCCGCCGCCCCGACTTCCAGCCGCGCGAGTTCCTGGAAGAAGTGCGCGCCATTACCGCGCAAAGCGGTAGCTGCCTGATCTTCGACGAGGTCATCACCGGCTTTCGCGTCGGGCTGGGCGGCGCGCAAGAACTGTTCGGCATACGCGCTGACCTTGCCACCTACGGCAAGGTGATCGGCGGCGGCTTCCCGGTCGGCGTGATTGCCGGCAAGCGCGAGTTCATGGACGCGCTCGACGGCGGCGCCTGGCAGTACGGCGACGACTCCATTCCCGGCGTGGGCGTGACGTACTTTGCCGGCACCTTCGTGCGGCACCCGCTCGCGCTGGCCGCGGCCAAGGCATCGCTTACCTACCTGAAAGAGGCGGGCCCCGTGCTGCAGATCGGGCTCAGCACCAGCACCTGCACCATGGCCGAGGAGCTCACCGCCTGGTGCGCCGAGGTGGGGGCGCCCATCGCCATCAGGCACTTCGCTTCGCTCTGGCGCGTGAGCTGGCTCGAAGACCATCCGCTGCAAGACCTGCTGTTCGCAATGATGCGCAGCCGCGGCGTGCACATCCTGGACAACTTCCCGTGCTTCCTCACGAGCGCGCACAGCGCCGAGGACATCGCGACCATCCAGCGCGCATTCAAGGAGTCCGTGGCCGAGATGCAGGAATCCGGATTCCTGCCGCGCCGCGCAACGGTCGTCACCGGCTTCGACTACCGCAAGGCCGAGGAAGAGGACGGCTCGGTCCTCGCCCGGGACATCGACGGCCAGCCCTTCTGGTACGTGCCCGACACCACCTCTTCCCCCAGCCATCTGATCAATGGAAAGGCCACAGCATGAACGCCGTTCTTCGCCCCCCCGTCGCCGCGGGCCTTATCGAATGCGTCATTCCGACGACTGAATCGCAGCGCGAAGTCTGGCTCGGCGCAACGATGAGCACCGAAGCTTCGCTCTCGTACAACGAATCGGTGCTGCTGCGCCTGCGCGGCTCGCTCGACCGCGATGCCATGGCGCGTGCCGTGGCCCGGCTCGTCGAGCGCCACCAGTCGCTGCGCGCCACGGTTTCGCCTGACGGCACCTGCATGCTGGTCGGCCGTCCGCCCGAAGACCCGATGGAGCAAAGGGACCTGAGCGGCCTTTCGCCCGAGGCCCGGGCACAGGCGCTGAAGGACGCGCACGACACCGCGGTGTGCACGCCTTTCTCCTTGGAGCAAGGCCCGCTGTTCCGGGCCGTGCTTTACCGGCTTGGCGATGCCGAGCATGAACTTGTCATGTCGGCGCACCACGTGGTCTGCGACGGCTGGTCCTGGGTGGTCATTACCGAGCAGCTCGGCCATCTGTATGCCGAGCAAACAGGCAACGGCCTGCGGCTCAAGCCCGCGCCAACCTATGCGAGCTTTGCGTCGGAAGAAGCCGCCGAAGCCGCGCATCCCGACATGCAGGTGCATGTGGACTACTGGCTGGAGCGCTTTCCCGGCGGTACCCTGCCCGTGATCGAGCTCCCGCTCGACCACCTGCGCCCCGCCACGCGCACCTTCAGCTCGCGCCGCGCCGAGCGGCTGCTCGACCGCCGCCTGGTGACCGCGCTGCGCTCGATGAGCGCGAAGACCGGCGCCAGCCTGTTCGCGGGCCTGCTCACAGGCTTCGTCGCCACGCTGCACCGCCTCACCGGGCAGGACGACATCGTGGTCGGCATTCCGGCGTCGGGCCAGATCGCGCGCGACATGCCCGACCTGGTGGGCCACTGCGTCAACCTGTTGCCGCTGCGCCTTGCCGCGCACGGGCAGATGCGCTTCGACGCGCTGCTGGGCGAATGCAGCACCGCCGTGCTCGATGCTTTCGATCACCAGGCGCTCACCTACGGCGCGCTGCTGGGCAAGCTTGCGCTGCAGCGCGACCCGAGCCGCCTGCCGCTGGTGAGCGTGGTGTTCAACGTCGACCCCGACGTCGCCAGCAGCACGCAGGCCTTCACAGGCCTGGACGTCACGCAGGACACCATTCCCCGCCAGTACGAGAATTTCGAACTCTTCCTGAACCTGCGCCCGCTCGACGGCGGCCTGCAGATCGAGGCGCAATACAACACCGACCTGTTCGACGAAGCCACCGTTCAGCGCTGGCTCGACATGTTCGAATGCGTGCTCCGCTCGGCTGCACGCAACCCGGGCGAAGCCGTCGGCCGGCTCGAGGTGCTCTCGCCGGAGGGCGCGCAAGAGCTCATCGCGCTGCAGCCGCCGCCCACCGCGCTGGAAGGCGCGCCGCATGCGCTCTCACGCTTCCTGGCGCGCGTGCCGCTGCAGCCTGACCGCCCCGCGGTGCGCGACGGCGCGCGAGTCTTCACCTATGCCGAGCTCGATGCGCAGTCCAACCGGCTTGCGCGTGCATTGCGCGAGCGCGGCGTGCGGCGCGGCCAGCATGTGGGCCTGTGCCTGGAGCGCAGCCTCGAGATGGTCCTTGCAATGGTCGCCGTTCTGAAGGCGGGCGCCGCCTACGTGCCGCTCGACCCCGCGTTTCCGCAGGCCCGGCTCGACCACTACGCCAAGGATGCAAGCCTCAGCCTGCTGCTGACCTCGTCGGACATTGCCGCGGCGCCGCGCAACTGGCGCGACGGCGCGGCCGAGCAGGTGTTCGAGATCGACCGCGACAGCGCCTGGCAACAGGCCTCGGGCGATCCCCTGCCCGCGAGCGAAGACGACGCCGGCCCGGACGACCCTGCCTATGTGATCTACACCTCCGGCTCCACCGGCCTTCCCAAGGGTGTGTCCGCGCGGCACGCATCGGTGGCCAACCTGCTGCAGTGGATGCTGAGAAAGTCCGGCATGAACGCCAGCGACCGCATTGCCGCGGTGACCACGCTGTCGTTCGACATGGCGGTGCCGGACCTGCTGCTGCCGCTGGCCGTGGGCGCCGAGATCGTGATGGTGCAGCGCGAACTGGCCATGGACGGCGTGCGCCTGAGCACGCTGCTCCAGGAAGAGCGGATCAATTTCCTGCAGGCCACGCCCGGCATGTGGCAGCTGCTGCTCGACGCCCAATGGCCGGGCGCGCCGGGCTTTCGCGGCTGGATCGGCGGCGAGCCGCTGCGCCCGAGCTTTGCGCTTGCGCTGTGCGAGCGTCTTTCGGAGCTCTGGAACGGCTATGGACCGACCGAAACCACGGTGTACTCGACGGCCTGGCTGGTCGACCCGAAGGCCGTTGCATCGCGCGGCGTGTCCATCGGCCACCCGGTGGACAACACCGAGATCTGGATTCTCGACGCCGACCTGCAGCCCTGCCCCATCGGCGTGCCCGGCGAAATCTGCATTGCCGGCGACGGCCTCTCGCAAGGCTACATCGACCGGCCCGAGCTCACCGCCGAGCGCTTCGTCACCGCCCGCATCTTCGGCACCGCCAAGCGGCTGTACCGCACCGGCGACCGGGGCCGCTGGCGCAACGACGGGCTGATCCAGCACCTGGGCCGGCTCGACTTCCAGCTCAAGGTGCGGGGCTACCGCATCGAGCCCGGCGAGATCGAGGCGCGCTGCCGCGAGGTGGCCGGCGTTTCGCGCTGCGTGGTCGTGGCGCGCGAAGACAGCCCGGGCGACGTGCGCCTGGTGGCCTATCTTGCGCTCACGCCCGGCGTCGAATTCGATCAGGACGCGCTGATGGCGCACCTGCGCGAACACCTGCCCGCCTTCATGCTGCCGCAGCACGTGGTGGCGCTGAAGACGCTGCCCACGCTGCCCAACGGCAAGGTCGACCGCGTTTCGCTGCCGCCGCCGCAGGCCGTCTCGCGCGACGAGGCACGTCGCGGCGCGGGCCCGCGCACCGATTGCGAACGCAAGGTGCTCGCGACCATGGAAAAGGTGCTGAGCCTGCCCGGCCTGGACATGCGGGACGACTTCTTCGCCATGGGCGGCCATTCGCTGCTGGCTTCGCGCCTCACAACACTGCTGAGCCGCGAGTTCAAGATCACGCTGCCGCTGCGCTCGCTGTTCGAGGCGCCCACGGCCGAAAAGCTGGCCGCGGTGGTCGAGGGCCTGCAAAGCGCGGGCTCTCTCGCACAGGCGCCGCTGCCCTGCCGCATCAACCGCAAGACGGCGCCGCTCACCCCGTCGCAGGAACGCATCCGGTTCATGGAGGACCTGCATCCCGGCCGCTCGGTCTACAACGCGCCCGCCGCCCAGCGCCTGACCGGCAATTTCGATGCGCAGCGTTTCGAGGCCGCGTTCAGGGAAATCATTCGCCGCCAGCCGGCCCTGCGCACCCGCATGGCGACCGATCCGCACACCGGGCAGCCGGTGCAGGCGATGTCGGAGGCAGTGGACTTCGAGCTGCCTTTCATCGACCTGCGCAACCTGCCGGCCGACCAGCGCGAAGCCGAGCTGGCCGATCGCATGCAGGAGCTTGCCGACCGGCCGATCGACATTCACCGCGCGCCCATGATGCATGCGGCGGTGTTCCAACTCGATGCGCATGAGCATGTGTTCGTGTTCGTGCCGCACCACCTGATCTGGGACGGCTGGTCGTTCGACCTGCTCCAGCGCGAGCTCTCCGCCATCTACGACGCGGCGGAACGCGGGCGCCCGCACGGCCTGCCCGCACTTGCCACCACGCACGGCGACTATGCCGAATGGCAGGCCAACTGGATGAACGAGCCCGGCTTCCAGGAGCAGCTCGACTTCTGGCTCAAGCGCTTCGCCGACGCGCCGATGCCGCGCCTGCCCAACACCGACATGCCGCGGCGCTCGGGCAAGAGCGGCCAGGGCGGCGCGCAGTGGATCCGTGTCGACCTTTCGACCACGCAGCAGTTGCGCAAGGTTGCCCGCGACATGGACGTGACGCTGAGCATGCTGACCTTCGGCATCTATGCGCTCACCATGAGTCGGGTCATCGGCTCGGAGTCGATCGTCATCGCCAACCCGGTGCGCGGCCGCCAGCAGCCCGAGACCGAAGACGTGATGGGCTTCTTCAACAACGTGCTGCCGGTCTCTCTGCAGGTCGGCCTGGACCAGCCGCTCGCCGAATTCATGCGCTACGTGAAGCGCGAGCTGCTGTCGATCATGAACTACCAGCAGGTGCCGTTCGAGCGGCTCATGGCGGAGCCCGCCCTGGGCGCCCGCATCCGCGCGGTCGGCCCTTACCAGACGATGTTCTCGTTCCAGGACGCACGCGACCGCGCACGGCGCCTGGGCAGCCTGCAAACCCGCCAGCTGCACCTGATGCAGCACGGCGCCACCGACGACATCGGCATGTGGCTGATGGACAAGCCGCACGGGCTGGAGGGCGCGCTGAACTACAACGCGGACATCTACCTGCGCGAAACCGGGGCACACCTGCGCGACCGCTACCTGGAGTTGCTGCAACGGGCCGCCGCGCATCCCGAAGCCACGCTGGCCGAACTGTCCAGCGAAGAGGGTTCGCCCAGCGCCGTCTACCTGCGCAGGCTCGCCGCGGTAGATCCGGCCAAGGCTTCGGCACCGGCCAATGGCAGCGCCGCCGTTCCGAAGGCGGACGAAACGCTCCTTAACCCGGAGCACGCCCGCCTCGCGCAGATCTGGGCCTCGGTGATCGGCATCGACGTCAACGACATCCGCCCGACCGACAACTTCTTCGACCTGGGCGGGGATTCGCTGCTCGTGCTGCGGGCGCTGCAGCAGACCGAGCAGACGCTGGGCTACCGCGTGCAGTCGCGCCGCTACCTGTTCGAGAACCTCGGCCAGATTGCCGCCTCCGCCCGCGAAGCGCATGACAGCGCCGAGCTGTCGGAGCTCGCGCCGCTGGCCATGGGCAACCTCAAGACCGGTGCGCGCGGCGAGGGCCTGCTCAGCCGCACCTTCGGCGGCTGGCTGCGCAAGGAGTAACGATCATGGGACACGCGGCCTTCGCCCTTTCTTCTGTCGACGCACCGCTTTGCCGGTATTTCGACCTGGATGACTGCGCCGGCCCCGGCGCCGCGCTGATCCTCTCCAAGGAGGAACGCACACGCGCCGGGCAGTTCCGCTTTCCGCAGGAGCGGCAACGCTACGTGGCGGCGCACGCCGCGCTGCGCTATGCGCTGGCCGAGCAGACCGGCGCGCGCGCCGATGCGCTGCGCTTCACGCACAGCGCCTTCGGCAAGCCATCGCTGCTGGGCTGGCCGCGTGTTCATTTCTCGCTGAGCCACAGCCAGGGGCTGGGCCTGATCGCCATCGGCGAGCGCGGCCCGCTGGGTGTGGACGTGGAACAGCTGCGCCCGGTGCCCGACGCATTGGCGCTTGCCGCAACGCATTTCACGCAGCTGGAGAACGAAGCGCTGCGCGCATTGCCCGCCAGCGAGCGCGACCGGGCCTTTCTCACCTGCTGGACGCGCAAGGAGGCCTGCCTCAAGGCCATCGGGCTGGGGCTGATCGTGCCGCCGGAGCGCTTCGAAGTGGGTGTGGACGCGGACTGCCGCAGCGTCGAGGTGCCGGTTGCCGGCCGAATCCTGTGGCTTGTGCTGCAGCCCGCGCCTTCGCGCATGGACAGCGTGGGATCGATCGCCGAATGGCGGCAGACCCACACCCGCGCCAGCATGCCGCGCGGGGCAACGGAGAGCTTTGCATGACCCCCTATCCATTCCTGTTCGGCCCCGCGTCGCGGCAGATCTTCGGCCTGTTCCACGCCGCCGAGGAAGCAGTGCCCGGAAACACCGCAGTGCTCATCTGCCCGCCGTTCGGGCAGGAGGGCATGCGCACCCATCGCTTCTTCAAGGTGCTGGCCGAGCGCCTGGCGCGCGCGGGCATTGCGACCTTGCGCTTCGACTTCTACGGCACCGGCGATTCACCGGGCGACGAGGACGACGGCGAGCTCGACGGCTGGCGGCGCGACCTGTGCTCGGCGCATGAAGAGCTGCGCCGGCGCGCACCGGGAAGCCGCATCGTCTGGGTAGGTGCGCGACTCGGCGCCACCCTGGCCGTGCTGGCGGCTCGCAACGGGCGCTGCGATCCGGCGCGGCTGGTGCTGTGGGAGCCCGTGATCGACGGGCGCCGCTATGCGCGCCTGCTGCGCGAAGAGCATGTGGCAGCCCTCGACACGACCTTCTGCATTCCCGACCTGGCGTGGCGGCGCGACCTTTCGCGCCAGCCCGGCGCCATGCCCGACGAGGCGCTGGGCACCTCGCTTTCCGCCACGCTGCGCACGCAGCTGGCCACGCTCACGCCCGAATCGCTTCCGCTCACGGCCCTGCACGACACGCTGGTGCTCACAGGCCCCGACGACGAGCACACGGCGCAGTGGGCGGCCGAGCAGCAGTCGCGCTACATGCCGGTGCGCCTTGCCTACTTCCAGCACCGGCTCGACTGGACTTCAGACCCCTACCCCAACAGCGCCATGGTTCCGGCCGATGCGCTCAATCGCCTGCAGGGGGCCCTTCATGAATGACATGACGCAAACCCCGGTGCGGTTCGGCGCCGGTAACTCGCTGGTCGGCACCGTCACCATGCCCGCGCAGCAGGTGCCTGCCACCGCCGCATGCCTGATGTTCAACATGGGCGCCAACCATCGCATCGGGCCGCGCCGCATCAACGTGAAGCTGGCGCACGTGCTGGCCGCGCGCGGCGTGAGCAGCCTGCGTTTCGACCTGGGCGGCGTGGGGGACAGCGAGGCGTCCGACTTCTCGCACGACCTGCAGACCCGCGCAATGCATGACCTGCAGGCCGGCATGGACCTGCTCGAGAACACGATGGGCATCCGGCAGTTCGTGATCGTGGCCATGTGCTCGGGCGTGGAGCACGCCATGGCGGTGGCCGAAGCGGACACGCGCGTGGTGGCCATTTCGCTGTTCGACGGCTTCGCGTTCCCGGAATGGCGCTCCCGCCTGGAGCGCACCGTGCGGCGCGCCATTGCGGCCCCTGCGCACCCGGCCTTCGCGGGCAAGGCCAAGCGCTGGCTCCAGCGGCATTTTCTGCGCAGCTACTCCACCAAGGCACTGCCCGGCTTCTTCACGGAAAGAAAGCCGCCGCAAGTCAATGCCATTTGGTTCGGCGCGGCCATGAAGCGCCTGGTCGAGCGGAAGGTGGCGGTGCAGCTGCTGTATTCGGGCTCGCTGCATGTGTCGGACCGCGGCCGCGACCAGTTGGGCCCCTTCCGGCGCGAGGCTTTCGCGCAAGCCCTCCAGTACGAGTTCATGCGCGAACTCGACCACACCTTCTGCACGGCAAAGGGGCAGCAGCTCTTTCTCCAGTCGGTCGGCGACTGGGTGACCGCATGCGCCTCGGGCGCCGGTGCCGAGCGCCGCGCCGTGAGCCCCACGCCGGCCGTTGCCGAGCGCCCCCTGCATGGCGCCTACGCGCCGCAGTGAACCCATTCCAGGACTTTCAGGATCCCCCACGAGCAAAGGACCATCCCATGGCACACCTTGACCCAGCCAGTTCTTCGCGCGGCGCACCCGTTGCCCTCGCGTCCGTCCAAGCTTCCACCCGCGCGCGCGTCCGACGCCGGATCGGGTCGGTGGTCGCGTTGGTGCTGCCGCTGTGCCTGGCTGGCTGCGGGATTCCCGGCTTCAAGACGCCGGACACCAGCGGCTGGAGCAGCTCCCACGCGGAAGGCGAGCCGAAGATCGTTCCCATCACGCCCGAGCTGATCCGCACGCGCGCCGCGCAGGAACCGCAGGGCGTGCCGGCGGAAGTGCGCCAGCTCTTCGGCAAGGCACCGGCCTACACGATCGCTCCGGGCGACGTGATCGGCATCGTGGTGTACCGGCATCCGGAACTCATGCCCAACGCGGGCGCCGTGATCTCGCAGCAGTCGGACCCGACGGGCGTGAGCGTGGCACCCGGGTTCATCGTCGACGGATCGGGCGAGATCAGCTTTCCCTACATCGGCCGCACCAAGGTCGAGGGCATGACGGAAAGCGCCGCTTCCGACCTGATCACGCGGCGCATTTCGCCATTCGTGAAAGACCCGCTGGTCAGCGTGCGGATCCAGTCGTTCCGCAGCCGGCGCGTGTACGTGGAAGGCGAGGTTCGCACGCCGGGCCTGCAGATCTTCACCGACGTGCCGATGACGCTTGCAGAGGCGATCAACCGCGCCGGCAGCGTGACCACCGCCGCCGACCGCTCGCGCGTGACCCTCACGCGCGGCGAGCGCACGCTGAACATCGACCTGCCGCTGCTGCAGCGCTACGGCTTCGACGCGAGCCGCATCCCGCTGCAGAACGGCGACCTGGTGAACGTAGGCACCCGCGAGGACAGCCGCGTGTATGTGATGGGCGAGATCCGCAACCCCTCGGCCCTGCTGATGCGCAACGGCCGGCTGAGCCTGAACGAGGCCTTGGGCGATGCGGGCGGGCCCGACCTGCTGACCTCATCGCCCGGCCAGATCTACGTGGTGCGCAACTCGCGCGGCGAGGTGCCCGAGATCTACCACCTCGACGCGAAGAACCCGGTGGCGCTGGCGCTGGCCGACCGCTTTCCGCTGCAGGCGCGCGACGTCGTCTACATCGACCCGGTGCCGCTGGTGCGATGGAACCGCGTCATCAGCCTGATCCTTCCCGCCGCGCAGGTCGTGAACCTTGGCGGCACGGCAAGCCGCCGCTGAACCCTCCCTCCCCGTCCAGGCAACCCCAAAAGGTGATCTCATGAATGCGCACTGGCAACCCATGGTTACCGCCCCCACAGATGCGGCACCGGCTTCCGAGCAGCCTCCTTCAAGACTGCGGGAGCATATCGACCTGCTGATCGACAACCGATGGAAGATCGCGAAGATCACCGCGGTCGCCCTGCTGATCGGCGCGACCTACGCGATGTTCGGGCCGCGCGTGTACGAAGCCAACGTGCTCATCCAGGTCGAAGACCCGGAGCGCTCGGGCGGCACGTTGGTCGGCGACTCGGCGAGCAGCGCGCTGAACGCCAAGACGCCGACCGCGGGCGAGGCCGAAATCCTGAAGTCGCGCCTGGTGCTCGGGCAGGCCATCGAGAACACCAAGCTCTACATCGAGGCCGAGCCGCTTTATGTGCCGATCGTCGGCCCCTGGCTGGCACGCCGCGCGAAGACGCTCTCCGAACCCGGCTTCGCGGGCCTTTCAGGCTACGTGAGCGGCAACGAGCGCATCGTGGTCGCGCAGATGGACGTGCCGACGGACCTGGAGGGCACGCGCTTTCTTTTGACCGCGGGCGAGAACGGCGCCTACACGCTGACGCATCCCAAGCTGGATGCGCCGCTCGAAGGCAAGGTCGGCACGCCGCTCGACGCCGAAACGCCGCTCGGCCCGGTGCACCTGCTGGTGGGCTCCGTCTCGGGGCTGCCGGGTGCCGCGTTCTCGCTGGTGCGCCAGTCTAAGCAGCTCACCCTGCTCGAGCTGCAGAAGGACCTGCGCGTGATCGAGAAAGGCAAGCAGTCCTCGGTGATGGACGTGAGCTGGCAAACCGGCAACCGCACGCAGCTGGCCAACCTGCTCAATGAAGTCGCGCGGCTCTATGTGCGCGTGAACATCGACCAGAAGACCGCACAGGCCCAGCGCGCGCTCAACTTCCTGGGCGGCGAGCTGCCCAAGTTCAAGCAACAGCTGGAAGACTCCGAAGAGGTCTACAACCAGTACCGCAACCGCAACGGCACGATCAGCCTCGACGACGAGGCGCGCAACGCGCTGTCGCAGAACATCGAGCTGCAGACGAAGCTCTTCGACGCAACGCAGAAGCGGCTGGAGCTGACCGAGCGCTTCACGGCCCGCGACCCGAGCGTCATGACCATCGACGCGCAGATCGCCTCGCTGAAGAAGGCGCTCGGCGGCGTGGAACAGCGCATCCGCCGCATGCCGATGATGCAGCAGGACTCGCTGCGCATGCAGAGGGACATCAAGGTCAACACCGACCTCTACGTGTCGCTGCTCAACAGCTCGCTGCAGATGCGGCTCGCCAAGGAAGGGCGCATCGGCAACGTGCGCGTGCTCGACCAGGCGCTGACGCCTGAAAAGCAGATCCGGCCCAAAGCCTCGATCACCATGGCGCTTGCGCTGCTGGCGGGCCTGTTCATCGGTGCGGCCTCGACCTTCATGCGCAGGTCATGGCGCAACACTATCGCGAGCCCGGCCGAGATCGAAACGCACACCGGCCTGGACGTGTACAGCACCGTCACGCTGAGCGACCAGCAGCGCCA
Source organism: Variovorax sp. CCNWLW235 (assembly GCF_037204085.1). Classification (NCBI taxonomy): domain Bacteria; kingdom Pseudomonadati; phylum Pseudomonadota; class Betaproteobacteria; order Burkholderiales; family Comamonadaceae; genus Variovorax; species Variovorax sp. CCNWLW235. Next base: position 33,922 of record NZ_JBBCBW010000017.1, read on the forward strand.
TCTCGACCGCGCCGTGCTCCAAGGCAAGCCCGGCGTGCACGTGCTGGCGGCGGCTCATCCCGACGACCCGGCGCTGGAGGGACTGCGGCGGCTGCGCACCGCGCTGAAGTTCGCGATGCCGCGCGCGCTGAACAACCGGATCATGATCTCCAGCGCCACGCCCGGCGCGGGCAAGACCTTCGTGTCGGCCAACCTTGCGGCGGTGCTTGCATCGAGCGGCCGGTGCGTGCTGCTGATCGATGCCGACCTGCGGCGCAGCAGCGTGGCACCCCGCTTCGGCCTGAGGCGCAATGGCGGGCTCTCGGAGCTGGTGCAAGGCTCCATCGAGCTCGACGGCGCCATCCACAAGGGGGTTCTGCCGCATCTCGACGTGATGACGACAGGGGCACTGCCGGTTGACCCGACCGGCGTGCTCACGAGCGATGCCTTCGCCCGCGTGCTCGAGAAGGTCTCGGCCCGCTACGACGTGGTGATTGTCGACACGCCGCCCATGCTGCTCGCATCGGAAACGGCCGAGATGGCGACCTGCATGGGCACCCTGCTGATGGTTGCGCGCGCCGGCGACAACGAGCTGGGCGACCTGACCGAAAGCGTGAAGCAGCTGCGGCACGCGGGTGCGCATTTCCAGGGCGTGGTGCTCAATGCGCTGGACACCCGCCGGCGCTACTACGGCAGCCTTGCCTACCGGTATGGCGCCTACCGCCTGCGGGCGCACGACTACCCGACCGCGCCGCCGGAACTGCCCCGGCCCGCAACGCCGGTCGCGGCCTCTGCCGCGGCGGAGGGAGCGACAGCGTGAACACCCTGCCATCGAATGCTCCCGTCCAGTGGGCGGGCAACTCGCGGTTGCTGATGGCCACCAAGCGCGGTGCGGACATCGCAATGGCGAGCTGCTTCTTCCTCTTCCTGGGGTGGGTCTATGCGCTGGTGTGGCTCGGCGTGCTGCTGACCTCCGGCAGCCCGGCGATCTACAAGCAGCCGCGCTACGGCCGCGACGGGCGCGTCTTCAGCTTCTACAAGTTCCGCTCGATGGTGGCCGACTCCGACGCGGTGCTGGCGCGCCACCTGCGCGAGAACGAAGAGGCGCGCCGGCAATGGGACATGTACCAGAAGCTGGAGCATGACCCGCGCATCACGCCCTTCGGCGCGTTCCTGCGCAAGTACAGCCTCGACGAGCTGCCGCAGTTCTGGAACGTGCTCAAGGGCGACATGAGCATGGTCGGCCCGCGCCCCTGCATGTTCTCGCAGAAGGACCTGTACGGCCCTTACTGGGGCCACTACTGCTCGGTGCGCCCGGGCATCACCGGCCTGTGGCAGGTGAGCGGGCGCAGCGAGGTCAGCTACCGGCGCCGCGCCGCCATGGACGCCGACTACGTCGCCACGCTGTCCCTGCGCCAGGACGTGGTGATCCTGCTGAAGACCTTCCTGGTGGTTGCCGGCGCAAAGGGTTCCGGCTAGGCGTCGGGGCCCCACGCACTCCTTGTTCCGACCATCTCAATCCTCAACCTTCAACCGAAAGAACATATGCGTATATACGTTGCTGGTCATCGCGGCATGGTGGGTCAGTCGCTCATGAAGCGCCTGCGGGGCCTCGGGCACGAGGTCGTCACGCGCGGACGCGAGGAGCTCGACCTGCTCGACCAGGAGGCAGTGCGCCGGTTCTTCGCCACCGAGCAGATCGACCAGGTCTATCTCGCGGCGGCCAGGGTCGGCGGCATCCACGCCAACATGACTTATCCGGCGGAGTTCATCTACCAGAACCTCCTGATCGCCGCCAATGTCACGCACCAGGCGTTCCTTGCGAACGTCAGGCGTCTCCTGTTCCTCGGCTCGAGCTGCATCTACCCGCGGCTTGCCGAGCAGCCCATCCACGAAGATGCGCTGCTCAGCGGCAAGCTCGAGCCGACGAACGAACCCTATGCAATCGCCAAGATTGCAGGCATCAAGCTGTGCGAGAGCTACAACCGGCAGTACGGCGCCTCCCACGGCATCGACTACCGCAGCGTGATGCCGACCAACCTGTATGGGCCCGGCGACAACTACCACGCGCAGAACAGCCACGTGGTGCCGGCCCTCATCAGGCGCTTTCACCTGGCCAAGGCGGAAAACGCACCCGAGGTGGTGATCTGGGGCACCGGCCGCGCGCGGCGCGAGTTCCTCTATGTCGACGACATGGCCGACGGCTGCATCGCGGTAATGGACATGACGCGCGACAGCTACGAGCAGCACACCACGCCCATGTGCGCGCACATCAATCTCGGCACGGGTGAAGACCTGTCGATCGGCGAGCTGGCGGGGTTGATCGGCGATGTCGTCGGCTACCGCGGCCGGATCTGCTTCGACACCTCGCAGCCGGACGGCGCGCCCAGGAAGCTGCTCGACGTGTCGTGCGCCGCCGCCATCGGGTGGCACGCCACCGTGCCGCTCGAAGAAGGCCTGCGCCGCACCTATGCGGCCTACCAGGAGGCGATCCGTCCGGTCCAAGAGATCGCCCACGCCTGAGCCGAACGCCCACACACCGACCGCACAAGGCCCCGTCATGAGAACACTCTGCTTCTGGTTCGGCATTGCGGCTGCGTTCGCTTGCGCCCAGGTAGACCCGGTCTGGGGCTACGCGGCGGTGTGCGTGCTCTCGCTGGTGCAGCTTGCAATGCTCGGCGCCCCGGGAACGAGCACGTTCCTGCTGATCCACTACACCGCGGTGCTCACCTACTTCTCGGTGGCGCCGGCCATGCAGATCGCGGCCGACGTTTCGTTCTGGGACACGGGCGTGATCGGCGCGGGCGCGCACACGCAAGCCCTCACGCTGCTGCTGCTGTACATGGCGGGTGTGGAGGCCGCCAGGTTCGGCATGCACGAGGCGGCAGCCCCGGCCTCCGCGCGCGGGGCCGGCGTGCCCGAGACGCAGATCGCCGGCGTTGCGCACCCCGTGCTGCTGCTGTTGAGCGGCACGGTCGCGGCGTTCGCGTCGCTGTTCATCCGCCCCGACCTGAACTTCATCGCGCGCGGCCTGCCGGACGAAGGCCAGAACCTGCCGGTCGATTTCATCGTCTATTCGACGCTGCCCAAACTCATCGTGCTGATGTGCTTCGTGGCACTGGCCATCCATGCATACCGCCGCCGGACGATCTGGTCGTGGTGCGCCGCCGGCTTTGCGCTGGTGCTGGCCGGCATTGCGGCCTACCCGGTCAACACGCCGCGGCAGATCCTGCTGATCGGCCTGCTGCCGCTTTTCATCTATGCGCTGGGCGTGAAGCGCCGCTGGCTGCTGGCCATGCTGATCTTCGGCGCCATTGCCGGCCTCGGCCCGGTGCTCAACCTGATTTCGCGCGGGAGCTTCTGGGGCGAAACGCTCACCACCTTTCCCTACAGCCAGGACTTCGACGCGATGTACATCGTAGCCGGGCTGCTGGAGCGCGCACCTGAGCCCGAACTCGGTTTTGGCCGCTACCTGTTGTCGGCCTTCTCTTTCATGCTGCCGCGCAGCCTGAAGATGTACCCGGAGTTCGACCCCCTCGGATGGCCGGCCGTGCTGGGCAACTTCTCGCAGAGCAACCTCTCGCTGCCGCCATTCACCACGGCGTACTTCGACTTCGGCCTGGCAGGGCCGGTGATGCTCGGCCTGGCGGTATCGGCCCTGTTCCGCATGCTCGACAAAGTGGCCCAGCCGCATGCCGCGCTGTCTGCCACCTACCTCTGCGCACTGGTGCTGCTGGCTGCATACGTGCCCTTCATGCGGGGGCCGATCCTGGGTTGGGGCCCGTTCGCGGCCTCGGGGCTGATCGCGGCGGTTTTTGCCGGGCTGCTGAGTTCGCGGTTTCGCCAGCCGCGCCGCGGGGCGGCGGTGTACGCGCACGGCACGACGTGAGGTTTCACCATGTACAAATACCTCTTCTACGACTCGATCAGCCTCAACAAGGGCGCGGGCGGCGTGCTGAACGTGTCCGATCTTCTGCTGCGCAGGATGCGCATGTGCAAGGGCGACCACATCCAGCCGATCAGCGAGCGGCACCCGGGCATCTATGCCGCCGCGCAGCGCCTGAAGGTCAGCCGGTTCCTGCTGGAGATACTGCTCTACAACTATCACCGCCTGCGGGCGCTGGTGTCCGGCGAGACGGTGTTCTCGCTGTTCCCCAACTACTTTTTGCCGTTCACGCTTTTCGGGCGCCACCGCGATTCGATCGTGGTGGTGCACGACCTGCAGTACAAGGCCTACCCGCAGTACTTCAGCCGCACCAAGCGCCTGTGGCTCGACTGGTGCCTGCGGCGCGTGGCGCGCAGCGCGGCCGACGTGGTGTTCATCAGCAGAAGCAGCCAGCAGGATTTCGAGCGCTACTTCGGGCGCTGCGAGCACCCGACCGTCATCTTCAACCCGGTCGATGCAACGCGCTCGCCCGGCCCGCCCGGCCCGGTCAAGCCGGCACGCGCGGCAGTTGTCGGCGAGCGCTACCTCATCGCCTCTTACCACTACTACCCGCACAAGAACTTCGACGGCACGCTGAAGCTGTTCGAGCGCATGAAGCGCGAGGGCCTGGTCGACTGGCTGGACGTCACCGGCAACGGCGCGGCCGAAGTGAAGCGGATGGCCGCCCGCATGGACCCCGCCATCAGCGGCTGCGTGCGCCACAGGGGACTGGTCTCGCGCAAGGAGCTGACGCAGCTGTACTGCGGCGCGGCGGCCTTCATTTCGCTGTCGGCCTTCGAGGGCTTCAACCTCTCCGCCGCCGAGGCCGCCACGCTGGGCGTGCCGCTCCTGCTGTCGGACATTCCGGTGCACCGGGAGCTGTTCGGCGACTACGCCTTCTTCATCGGCAACGGCTCCACCGACCTCGACGGGTTGTCGCGCTACCTGGCCGAGCACCGGACCAAGCAGCCGGCCTGGCCGCTCGCAGAAGCCTGCGCGCCGGGCACGGTGGCAAGGCGCTACCTCACGCTCAAGCATGAAGCCGTTTCGCTCGCGGGGGCCATGTAATGACCTGGCTCGCAGGCGCTCTTCGGCGGCCTCTCCCGGCAGGGCTGCTGTGCGCGGCTTGCGCGGCATCGGCCGCACCGCAGGTGACGGGCTTCGGCGTGATGGTGCATTACCTGCCGGACAAGCAGACCATTGCCGATGTCGCGCGGTTCGATGCCGAAGCGCTTGCCGCGTCGCTCGCACGCATGCGGGCCTCCTACCTCATCCTGACGCTCGGCCAGAACAACGGCCAGTTCATCGCGCCCAATGCGGCGCTGGAGCTGCTGTGCCCCGGCAGCATCGAGAACCGCCCGCCGCGCGACCTGCCGATGGACATCGGCCGCGCCCTGCAGCGCCGCGGCATCGCGCTGGTGCTGTACCTGCCCTTCCGCGCGCCGCAGGGCGACGCCTACCTGATGGATTGCCTGGGCGATGTTTCGGAGCAGAAGCCGCCGCCCGCGCGCTTCATCGCCGGATGGACCGCGGTGGTCCGGGAATGGTCGGAACACTACGGCGCGCTTGCCAAGGGCTGGTGGTTCGACGGTGTCTACAACACAAAGGGCATGTCGGCCGAAGACTGGGACGGGCTCTGCGCCGCCGCGCGCACCGGCGCGCCGAAGCGCTGGCTCGCCTTCAACTCCGGCGAGGGCCCGCAGCGCTTCAGTGCCAAGGCCGCGCCGTGCCAGAACCTCATGGCCGGGGAGCTCCTGCAGCCTCCGGCGCCTTCGGTGCCTTCCACCACTCCCGCATCGGGCCTGGCGTTCCATGTGCTCACGCCGCTCGGCGCGTCGTGGGGCCAGACCACTGCGCCGCGCTTCACGGCCGCCCAGGTGCGCGACTGGATTGCCGACGCGAAAGCGCGCGGCGGCCTGTTCACGCTCGACCTGCCGCTGGACTCGGACTACCGCTTTCTACCCACGCATGTCGCGCTGGTGCGCAGCGCCACCGCGCCGCAGCCCTGAGCGCCGCCCCACTACCAACGCCATTTTTTTTCCATAACCCATGACCAACGCTCTCGCATTCATCGTGGTGGAAGACCGCCAGAACAAGACCCTGCTGCTGTGCCGCGAGTCCGCGGCCCTGGCGCAGGAACACCTCGTCGTATTGGCAGGCACCGACGCCGGGCCCGACTACGAGCGCCTGTGCAGCCACTATGTGCACCTGTCGAGCAACTCGCCGGAGTTCGAGAAGATCTGCTTCCGGCGCTATTTCCTGCTGGCCGAGTACCTCAAGGCGCATCCGGAGTGCCGCGAGTTCGTGCTGATCGACAGCGACGTGCTGCTGTTTCGCGGCGTCGGCGCGCACATCCGGCGCGTGGCCGGAAAGGCGGATTTTTCCGGCTCGTACATGCGCCCCCGCGACGGCTGGGACCCCTGCCAGATATCGCCGCACGTGAGCTACTGGACCGCGATGGGCCTGCAGCGCTTCATCGCCTTTGTGCTCAACACCTACGCCACGCCTGCCGGCCGCCGCAAGCTGCGCGCGATTGCGGCGCGGTTCGCGGCCCGTGGCGTGCGCGGCGGCGTGTCCGACATGACGCTGCTCCACCTCTGGGCCCAGGCGAGCGGCAACGCGGACCCGATCAACCGCGTGTTCGGCGGACGGATGATCGACCACAACATCAACGGCGGCCACAACCTGCTGCTGAACGAATTCCAGGCGCGGGGCGGCGCCAAGCGCATCGTGTACGTCGACGGCCACCCCAGCGTGGTAACGCCGGGCGGCGAACTGGTGAGCGTGATGGCCCTGCACTTCCAGGGCAGCGCAAAGATGGCCATGTCGCACGTGCTGCGCGGCCGCGTGCACACGGTCGCCGCGCTGACATATGCGCTGCAGGCGGCGCGCCGCGCCAAGAACTGGGCCTTCGGCCGCGGCCTGCTCGCGCAGCGTGCCGCCGGCGCGGGCCGGTTTGCGGGCGCCTCCGCGCCGAAATGACGCGCCCGGCACGCAACAGGCGCAGGCCATGAACCTCCTCGACCGCTCCATCACGCTGCCCGGTTTTCGCGCCGTGCAGCTGCGCGGCCTGGGTGCGCTGGCTTCGCGGCTCTATGCCTACCTGTCGGGCTTCCTGGCCGTCTTTCTGATGGCGGCGTATGTCTCGCCCGCGGAGTTCGGCGAGTACTCGATCTACCAGTCGGTGCTGGAAGCGGCGCTGGTGGTGGGAACGCTGGGCAGTTCGCTCCTGTTCTCGCGCGAAGCCGCCAGCGTGCCGCCTGGCGTGCGCCGGGGCGACGTGCTGCGCACGCTGGCCATCGGCATTCCGCTGGCCACGCTGCTGGTCGCGCTCATCCTGAAGGTTCAGCACCTGCCGGTGGCGGGCGTTCCGTTTGCGCTGATCGTCTGCACGCTGGCCGTGTTCTCGTTCATCAGCCTGCGCCTTTCCTACAGCCGGGGGCTGGGCTACGCGGGGTTGCTCAACCTGGAGACGGGCATCCGCTCGAGCATTCTGGTGCTGGGCATCGCGGCTCTCATCGTGCTGGGGTTCGAGCTGGGTGCCTGGCAGCTGCTGCTCATCAACCTCGTGGCCTTTCTGCTTGTGGGCGCGGCCAGCATGCGCACCGGCTGGGCTGCGGGCCCGCCGCGCGGCCGGCCCGCGCTGCGTCTCCAGTCGCAGGGCGGCGCCACCGTCTATTCGCTGCTGATGTTCCTGCTTCGCAAGTCGGACCTGCTGGTGGTCGCCTTCTTCATGCCGCTCGGATACGTGGGCGCTTTCAAGGTCGCCTTCCTGCTGGCGGAAGCCCCGTCGCAGTTCGTGCAGGCGTTTCTCTATACGAAGACGCGCGCCATGCTGGGCGCCGAGGCCGGCAAGCTCGACGCGTCGACGCTGCAGCTGGCCAGGCAATCGTTCCTGCTGGGCTGCGTGCTCTTTGCCGGCCTGGCCGCGCTGATCACGGTTGCCGCGCCGCTGCTGAAGGTGGGGCACGAGGCGCTGGAAATCTTCTTGTGCATTACGCCGTACTTCCTGCTGCGCACCTACACGATCCACCACGAGATGCTGCTGGCACTCAAGAGCCCCGTGGCCGCGCTCGGCGGCTGGGCATTGCTCGAGGTGGCGCTTCGGCTGCTGTCGTACGGCGTGGTGGTGTCGGTTTTTCCCGGCAAGCCGCACTACGTTTTCTTCATTGCCTTCGTCTCCGATTTTCTTCTTTACGAAGTGCGCATGCGCGCGCTGTTCGGCTTCTATCCGATCGTGCGGCTGGTCCGCGGTTCCTTTGAAAGGGCGTCGTGAAAATTCTGCTTTACTCGATGAACTTCACGCCCGAGCTGGTCGGCATCGGCAAGTACTCGGGCGAGATGGCGCAGTGGCTGCATGCAAAAGGCCACGACGTGCGCGTGATTGCATCGCCGCCCTTCTTTCCGCAGTGGGCCCCGTTCGAAGGGTATTCGGCCTGGGCTTACCGCAAGACCGACTGGAACGGCATCACGGTCTGGCGTGCGCCGACCTGGGTACCGGCGCGGCCGCGGGCGATCGCGCGGCTCGCGCATCTGTTCTCTTTCATGGTGTCGAGCATGCCCTTGCTCCTCGCGCAGATCCGCTGGAAGCCGGACCTGGTCTTCGTGGTCGAGCCGCCCCTTTTCTGCGCGCCGTCCGTGCTCTTCTTCTCGCGGATGCTCGGCATCAAGTCGTGGCTGCACATCCAGGACTACGAAGTGGACGCCGCCTTCGGCATGGGCCTGGTGCGCGGCGCGCGGGTGCGGCGCTTCGCGCTCTCGGTCGAGCGCTGGCTGCTCGGCCGGTTCAACCGCGTATCGACCATCTCGGCCGCCATGCTCGACAAGGCAAGGGACAAGGGCATCGACGAAAGCCGGCTGGTGCTGCTGCCCAACTGGGTGGATGTGCGCTCGATCTTTCCGCAACCCTCCGGTGCGTCGGATGCGGGCGGCGCCACCGGTTACCGGAACATGCTGGGCATTCCGGCGGACGAGGTGGTGGTGCTCTATGCGGGCAGCCTGGGTGCCAAGCAAGGCATCGAGCTGCTGGCCGATGCGGCGCACCGCCTGGTTGCGGCGGCGCATATCCACTTCGTCTTCTGCGGCAACGGCCCGAGCCGCGAGCCGCTGAGGGCCGCCTGCGCAAACCTGCCGCGCGTTCACTTCATCGACCTGCAGCCTGCCGAGCGGCTCAACGAACTGCTGGGCATGGCGGACATCCATGTGCTGCCGCAGCGCGCCGACGCCGCGGACCTGGTGATGCCTTCGAAGCTGGCCGGCATGCTCGCGAGCGGCAAGGCCGTGATTGTGACGGCCCATGCGGGCACCGAGCTGAGCAACGTGGTGTCCGGCCGCGGCATGGTGGTTGCACCCGGCGATGCGGACGCGCTGGCCGACGCCATCGCGCAGCTCGCGATGTCTCGCCCGCAACGCGAAGCCATGGGCGCGGCCGCCCGTTCGTTCGCGGAAACAGAGCTGGACCGCAACGCCATTCTTCAGCGCCTGGAGCGCGAGCTGATGCGCTGCGTGGCCGAGCCGCTCGCGGTTCCCGCCCCTACCGGATCCAGGCCATGACTTCTTCAAAGCCGCCTGCAAAGGCTCCCAAATTGCCGGCCCCTGACGGCGGGCGTATCTCGATGCAAACGTGAAACCTCCTCCAACCCTAACAACTCTCTAGGAACCTTCATGTCCGACACCGCGCCTCACTCTTCCGACTCCCCTGACTCCGCTCGGGCGTCCGAGCGCCGCACGGTTTATCCGTCCGGCGTCTGTCCTCCGGCCGAACCTCTGTGGCCGCATTTCCTGACGGGGCAGGAAGATGCCCCGGTTCGCGTGCTGCTCGTCGACGACGACGAGTTCATGCGCCGCGTGATTGCCCAGGAGCTGCTGTCGGACATGCGCATCCAGCTGGAGGCGCAGGCCGGCAGCGTGCGCGACGGCCGCCGCCTGCTGGCGACCCATGAATTCGACGTGCTGATGGTCGACCTGCGGCTCGGCGACGGATCGGGGTTCGAGCTCATCCGCGAGGCGCGCAAGCTGCATCGCTACTGCGAAATCATCGTCATCTCGGCCATGGAAGACGACGCCCATGTGATGCATGCCTTCGAGCTTGGCGCCACGGGCTACCTGCTCAAGCACGCCTGGCTGCAGAGCTTTGCGCAGGCCGTGCTGCAGGTGGTGAACGGCGGCGCGGCCATCACGCCCAAGCTGGCGCGCCGGCTGCTGACGCGCATGAACCAGCACACCAGCGAGCCGCCCCCGGTCGAAGCGCCGCAGCAGCGCGAGGTAACGCTGACGACGCGCGAGCGCGAAGTGCTCCGCTGCGTGGCGCGCGGCTGCGTATCGAAGGAGATCAGCATGAGGCTCGGAATCTCGGGGCAGACGGTCAACGCCCACATCAAGAACATCTACAAGAAGCTGCAGGTGCATTCGCGCGCGCAGGCGGTGAGCTTTGCCACCAACACCGGGCAGCTCTGAGCAGCCGGCCTTCACCTTTCATCAAGGACGTTGTCATGAACACCCCCACCATCCACCCCGTCGTGCTCTGCGGAGGCAGCGGCACGCGCCTGTGGCCGCTCTCGCGCAAGACGCTTCCCAAGCAGTTTGCGCCGCTGATCGGCGACAAGAGCCTGCTGCAGATGACGCTGGAGCGCCTGTGCAGCCTGAACAGCAACATCACCTGCATCGCATCTGAAGACCACCGCTTCCTGGTGCGCGAGGCCGTCGAGAAAGCCGGCGCGACCGGACGGCAGATCCTGGAGCCGATGGCGCGCAACACCGCGGCAGCCATGGCGGCGGCGGCACTGCTCGCCGGCAAGGACGACCTGCTGCTGTTCGCCCCCTCCGACCACCACATTCCCGACACGGCGCTGTTCGCCGAAACGATACGGCGCGGCGTCGACGCGGCGGTGGCCGGGCACATCGTGACCTTCGGCGTGATGCCCTCTTTCGCAAGCACCGCCTATGGCTACATCGAAGCCGGCGCGGTGTCGGCCGACGGCTGCAGCCGGGCGGTGGTGCGCTTTGTCGAAAAGCCCACCGCTGCGGTGGCTGAATCGCTGATCCTGCACGGCGGCTATTGCTGGAACGCGGGCATCTTCTTGGTACGGGCAAGTACGCTGATCTCGGCGTTGAACGCCCACGCCCCCGACATCCTGCTGGCCTGCCAGCGCGCGACCGCCGGTGTTTCGAGCGAAGGCAGTTTCGACCGCCTGGACCCCGAGGCCTTCCAGGCTTGCCGCAGCGACAGCATCGACTATGCGGTGCTCGAAAAGCAGCAGAACATTGCCGTGGTGAAGTTCGAAGGCGCCTGGAGCGACGTGGGAAGCTGGAACGCGGTCGCCACGCTGCATCCGGAAGACGGAACCGGCAACCGCCTGAGCGGCCAGGCCAGGACGCTGCGTGCGCGCAATACCTTCATTCATGCGCCGCACCGACCGGTGGTGGCCCTGGGCACGGAAGACCTGATCATTGTGGACACGCCCGACGCCGTGCTGGTGGCGAAGGCGGATTGCGCCGAACAAGTCGGCGAGGTGGTGCGCATGCTCGCGCAGCAAGGCCAGGCCGAAGCGACCGAACACCGGCGCGTGGTGCGGCCCTGGGGCGCCTACGACAGGCTCGACTTTGGCGAGCGCTTCCAGGTGAAGCGCCTTACCGTGAACCCGGGCGCGAAGCTGTCGCTGCAAATGCACCACCACCGCGCCGAGCATTGGATCGTGGTGCGCGGCACGGCCAGGGCCACATGCGACGGCCAGGTCAGCCTGGTGCGGGAGAACGAATCCATCTACCTGCCTTCGGGTGCGATCCACCGGCTCGAGAACCCGGGCAAGACCATGCTCGAAGTGATCGAGGTGCAGACCGGCAGCTATCTGGGCGAGGACGACATCGTCCGCTTCGACGACACGTACGGCCGCTGCGCTGCCATCAGAACGCAGCCCGAAACCGCGACGGCGACGCCGCCCGAGGCGCTGGCTGCAAGCGGCAGCGTGGGTGCGGGCACACAGCTGGTGGCACACCCCTGACATGCGTGGCAACAACGCCACCGGAGGACGGGGCCGTTGCCATCACGTAGCATCCGGCCCATGAGCTACACAGTGAACCTGATCGACTTCCCCGATGCACCGACCGAAGTCATTTCCGCGGCGGAGTCGCGCTTCCGGCGCGAACTCGACAAGCTGCTGGGCGACGGCGTGACGCAGGCCTTGAAGGCCTTCGAAAACGCCAGCGAGTCGAGTGCCGACGAACTCACCAAAGACGAGATTGCGCTGGCCGCAAGCTGGGCCAAGGCCTACGAATCGGCCAAGACCGCCGGCTTTCGCGCACTGGGCGAAGCCGACGAAGCGTATTTCGAAGTCCGGCCGGACTGACGGCCGAGGCACGCCACCCTGTTGCAGGCAGCCCCTTCATGACGAAGCGCTGGCCTGCCTTGATCTTGACGGCCGCAGCCCTGCTCGCGGGCTGCAACGCGCCGACCGCGAGACCTCCCGTCGCCTCCGCTCCGGCCGCCAGCGCGGTGCAGTGGCAGTACGTGCGCTCGACTTCGTACGAGGCCGGGCAGCCCGGGCTGGGCATGAGCCACCGGTATCAAAGCAACGTGGGCTGGGTCGATGTCTATGTATACGGCATGCAGCGCAGCGACTGGGCCGCCGGCGTTGCCGATCCGGCGTTCGACGAGCACTTCAAGGCCGCCGTGGAAGAGGTCCGGCTTGCGGGCGCAAGAGGCGTCTATGCCAAGGTAGACGTCGGCCCGGTGAGCGATGAGCTGATCGATGGGCTGGCCTTCCGGCGCGTGAGCTTTCGCGTGCTGCACGCCCAGAGCCAGAAGACCTACGAGTCGTTCACCTTTCTCACGGGGCGCAACGGCCGGCTGCTGAAATACCGCATGTCCTTCGTCACGCCGGCGCCGGCCAACCTGGACGCCATTGCCCGCGAGTTCATCGAGCGCAACCTGCGCAGCGGGCCGGACATGCCGAGAGCCACGCACCCGCTTCTCAGCATTTGAGACGGCGCAAATATACTGTACGTTCATACAGTGCTTCCTCTAGAATTACTCGTCTCCCAGAGCAACATTCGAGGCGACACCATGACCACCGCCAGCCCGCCAGCGCCTTCTGCGCGGATTCTGTTTTTTTCGCCGCTGAGGCGCCCGCAGCCGCGCCCGCATGCGGGCCGCATTTCGACCTGGCCTTTTCGCGTGGTCTCCGACAAGGAGCGCGACGACGACGGCAAGAACATCCGCCTGCAGGCGGCGCGCATCATTCGCACAACGGCCGAGCAATGGTGGCCGGAGGCCTAGCAAGGTGCGAGACGGCCGCGCAGGCCGTCATTCAGGGCGTATCGTCGCCCAGCATGTCCTGCGCATCGTCGTCGAAGCCCGCAATGGGCTGCGCCTTTGCAAGTGCCAGCCACACGCCGAACGGAATGCGGTCGAAGGCGCGGTGCACTGCCGCGCGCGCCACCACCAGCCGCTCGCCTTCGAGCACCAGCACGCCGCACTCCTGCGGAATTTCGTCGGGCGATGCGATGCAGCGGCCGCGCGCGTCGTTGCCCAGCACATACCAGCACTCGCCGCCCAGGTCGAGGTAGGCGGCGCGCTTGTCGGGCTTGCGCAGGTCGCCCAGCAGGTCGGCGCGGCTCACCTTCACCTCATGCACGATGGGGTGCGCATAGGCTTCCACGCTGGTATTGCGAATGGAAAACACATCGGGCTTTGCAATGCACCAGCGCGGCTTGCCGCCCTCTTCGAGCGGCGGCAGGCGCGCCCGCAGGCCAAGGCCGCGCCACGCGATGCGGCCGCCGCGCGTCATTTCGCGCGCCACGCGTTCGACCAATGCCTCATGCGGCGAGAGCGCCGCGCGGTTGATGGTGAGCGTGGTGGCAATGCGGGCAATGCCGGCGTCGGTGACGCGCAGGGTTTCGTGGCCGTGCGGCGTGCGAACGCGCTCGAGAAACCCGCCGGCCAGCAGCTCGACCTCGATGGTGTCGCAGCAGGGCCAGCCGGCCGAACGATAGATTTCGCGCAGCCGACGCGCGTGCGCCTTTCCGAAAGGCACCTCGCCGGTTTTCTGCATGGGCGGCGGCGGATCGATCACCGGCGGCGGAAAGCCGGGATCGGTGAACGGCGGCTCCACGGGCGGTGGATCGCCTTCCGGCGGCGGCCCGGGCTGCGGTGGCGGCGGCATGGGAATGGGCACATCGGGCGCGGGCGGCGGCGGACCGATCGGCAAGGCCACGACGGGATCAAGTGCAAGTGCGGACATGGGAGAAGCAGGTTAGCGAAAAGTGGCCGGTTGCGCGAGCCATGGAACGATCGGTTGCATCCGGTGCCGTCAATGAAAATCGCGGCTGGTGTTGCTCTGCGCCAGCCGGCCCATGAGCGGCGTCAGGTCCTTGAAGCCCGTGGCAATCAGGTGCTGCACCTTGCCGCCGGTCTCGTCGTCGCGCTGCCAGGTGCCCTGCACCGCAAGCAGGTGCGACTTGAGCAGCGGCTCGCGCCAGGCTTCGATGACATGGCTCCAGACAATGACGTTGACATTGCCGGTCTCGTCTTCGAGCGTGACGAAGATGGTGCCGTTGGCGGTGCCCGGGCGCTGCCGGCCCTTGACGATGCCGCAGGCGCGCGCGGTCTGGCCGCTGGGCAGGCTGCGCAGCTCTTCGGCGCTCATGAGCTTCATGCGTGCAAGGCGCGGGCGCAGCAGCGCGAGCGGATGGCGCCGCAGCGTGAGGCCAAGCGCGGCATAGTCTCCGACGATTTCCTCGCCCTCGGGTGCGGCAGGCAGTTGCAGCACCTGCTCGTTGATCGGCACGCCCTTGAGCAAGGCCGGCGAACGCCTCTGCGCGGTGGCGTCCCACACCTGCTGGCGCCGATGGCCCGAAAGCGACATCAGCGCATCGGCGGCGGCCAGCGCGGCCATGTCCTTGCCGTCGAGTTCGGCGCGCAGGGCGAGGTCTTCGGTGCTGGTGAAGGGCGCCTGCGCACGCGCTGCAAGCAGGCGCTCGGCGCCCTCCTTGCTGAGGCTCGAAACCCGATTCAGCCCGAGCCGCACCGCGGGCTGGTTCTCGTTGCCGAGGCGCTCGGCATAGCGCGCATCGGTGCCCGGCGGCATGCGCGGTGCATCGGGGGCGCGGGCTTCGAGCGTGGTGTCGATGTCGCTGCACGTGACATCGACCGGCCGCACTTCCACGCCATGCCGCCGCGCGTCTTGCACGAGTTGCGAGGGGCTGTAAAAGCCCATGGGCTGAGAGTCGAGCAATGCTGCGAGAAAGCAGGCGGGCTCGTAGTTCTTGAGCCAGCTGCTCACGGTGACCAGCAGCGCAAAGCTCGCAGCGTGGCTTTCGGGAAAGCCGTAGTCGCCGAAGCCGAGGATCTGCTTGAAGATGGCTTCGGCGAACTCGGCCTTGTATTCGTTGTCGGTCATGCCCTTCACGAGCTTTTCGTGGAACTTCTCGAGGCCGCCTTTGCGCTTCCATGCCGCCATGGCGCGGCGCAACTGATCGGCCTCGTCGGCGGTGAACTTGGCCGCGATCATCGCGATCTGCATCACCTGCTCCTGGAAGATCGGAATGCCCAGCGTGCGCTCCAGCGCGGGCTTCAGTTCCTCCTTCTCGTAGTGGATCGCCAAGCCCTTGGCCAACCGCTCGCGCTGCTTAAGGTAGGGATGCACCATGCCGCCCTGTATGGGCCCGGGCCGCACGATCGCGACCTCGATCACCAAGTCTTCATAGGTGCGCGGCTTCAGGCGCGGCAACATCGACATCTGCGCCCGGCTCTCGATCTGGAACACGCCAATGGTGTCGGCGTCGCAGATCATCTCGAACACCTTCTGGTCGTCGTTGGGGATGTGATGCATCTCCACCATCGAGCCACGCCAGCGGTTCATGTGGTCGAGCCCGCGGCGTATGGCGCTGAGCATGCCGAGCGCGAGCACGTCGACCTTGAGCATGCCCATGGCTTCGAGGTCGTCCTTCTCCCACTGGATGACGGAACGGTCTTTCATCGATGCCTTCTCGACCGGCACCAGGCGCGTAAGCTTGGTGTGCGTGAGCACGAAGCCGCCCACGTGCTGGCTCAGGTGGCGCGGAAATCCCTTGAGGCGCTGCGTCATCTCGATCCATTGCACCAGCTTGAGCTCGTCTTCCTGCACGCCGACGCGCGCGGCCGCCTTGAACAGTTGCTCGCCCAGCACGGTGTCGTCGAACCAGTAGTGGTCTTTTGCAAACTCGTCGATCAGGCGTTCGTCGATGCCAATGGCCTTGCCCACGTCGCGCAAGGCGCTGCGCGCGCGGTAGCAGATGACGACGGCGGCAATGGCTGCGCGCTCGCGGCCGTACTTCTTGTAGATGTACTGGATGACCTCTTCGCGCCGCTGATGCTCGAAGTCGACGTCGATGTCGGGCGGCTCGTTGCGATGCCGGCTCAGGAAGCGTTCGAACAGCAGGTGGCCCTTCTCGGGGTTGACCGCGGTAATGCCCAGGCAGTAGCAGACGACCGAGTTGGCCGAGGAACCGCGCCCCTGGCAAAGGATTTTCTGCGAACGCGCAAAGCGCACGATGTCTTCGACCGTGAGAAAGAACATCTCGTACTTCAGCTCGACGATCAGCGCGAGTTCCTTTTCGATCTGCTCGCGCACCTTGTTCGGAATGCCCCGGGGAAAGCGCCCTGCCGCGCCCTCCCAGGTCTTGCGCACCAGTGTCTGCACGGGCGTTTCATGGTTGCCCACGGTTTCGAGCGGGTACTCGTAGGTCTCGCGGATCACATTGGGATCGAAGCAGCATCGCTCGGCCACCACCAGCGTGTTCGACAGCATTTCGGGCAGATAGAGCCCGGCCAGTTGCATGCGCATTCGCAGATGCCGCTCGGCATTCGACTGCAGCGCAAAGCCGCATTCGGCCACGGTCTTGCCTTCGCGCACGGCTGTGAGCACGTCGTGCAGCGGCTTGGCCGAGCGCGCATGCATGTGCACGTCGCCGGTCGCCACGAGCGGCACGCCCGTGCGCTCGCCCGCCTGCATCAGCGTGACGAACCACAGGTCGTCGTCGAGCTCGTTGAGCATTTCCACCGCCAGCCACAGGTTTTCTCCATAGAGCGACTTGGCGGCCAGCAGGTCTTCATGCAGCGAGGCGATGTCCATGGCACCGCCCGGCGCCCTGTGCGGCACAAAAAGAACCTGGCAGTGCTGCAGCGATGCCACGTCGCTCTCGTCCCAGCTCACGCGGTATTCGCCCTTGGGCAGCTCGGTGTTGCGCGCAGCGGTGATGAACTCGCACAGGTTGCCCCAGCCTTCGGTGTCGTTGGCAATCACCACGAGCCTGAAGCGCTCGAAGCGGAACTCGCTGCCGAACAGCAGCCGGAAATCGGGGTTGCGCGGAATCGGCGGCTCGTCGGGGTGCTTGCGTTCGTATTCGTCGAGCTTGGCCGGCAGCTCGCGCAGGCAGACATGCGCGCGCACGATGCCCGCCACCGAGCATTCGTCGGTAATGGCCAGCGCCTTGTAGCCGAGCTGGTAGGCGCGCTCGACCATCTCCTCGGGCGTCGAGGCGCCGCGCTGGAAGCTGAAGTTGGTCAGGCAGTGCAGCTCGGCATAGTCGGGCAGCGTGGGCGGCGGCTTCTTGCGCAGGGGCAACGGCAGCGCATGCACCTTGGCGGAGTTGCGTCCGCGCAGCTGCTTTTCGCTCAAGTCAGGCATAGAACCCCTGCAGGTACCAGCGCACTTCGCCAGGGGAAAAGCGCGCGGAGAGCCGCTCGCGAAAAATCCACACCAGTCCGGCTTCGGGGCTTTCGGCGATGTAGTAGTCGCGCATTGCGGGCTGGCCGCCGTCTTTTTCGCCGCCCCACCAGCCGGCTTCGACGCGCTGCGGCCCGATCAGCTTGCTGAGCGGTCCGCGGTAGCACGGGCGCTCGCCGTCCATCTCGAGCAGCAGCGGTTCGGGCAAGAGCCACGGGGGGTAGAGCGCATCGGGCTGCGAAGCCGCGGCCTTCGCCTTTGCAGTTTCCTTGGCTTCCTTTCGGGTGCCCGGCAATGCATTGTCTTTCTGCAGCGCAGGCCGCCAGGCCTGCTTGCGCTCGGGCCGGTGGTCGGCCTGGGCCACAGGCACCACCACCTGCTGCGGCCCGAGCCGCACGCTGAGCCGCTCGACCATTTCGTGCAGCTTGTCGCCCTTGCGGTTGTCTTCGGGCAGAAAGCTGGTGCTGGCGCCCGCCCACGGATCGGTTTCGAGCGTGCGGAGGCGCAGCCAGCTCGCGGGCGCCGCAAGCGTGGTGAGGGCGAGTTTTTCGGAGAGCAGGCGCCGCAGGTGCGCCATGTCCTGCGTGGGCTCGGCCGTGCGCACTGTGACCTGCTGGTGCGGCGGCAGGTTAACGCCGTTGAAGCGCTTGAGGTCGAGCGTCCATTGCAGCTCGAGCGCGCGCGCGCCGCGCTGGCGGGCACGCAGCCAGAACTGCAGCGCTGTGAGCAGCCGGTTGGCCGACCACATCAGCTCGGGCGCGGTTTCGGCCAGCGCGGGCAGCTCGAGCTTCTGCTCGAACACGTCGGGCAGCGTGAGCCAGTGGTGGCTTTCGGGGCGAAGGCCCCAGGCGATATCGAGCGCCTCGCGCAACGCCGCGCCAAAGCGCCGCGTCAGGCCGCCGCGCGGCAAGGCCGCCACATCGCCCCAGGTGCGGCAGCCCAGGCGCGCCAGCAGGTCGAGGTGCTCGCGCGCGGCGCTCAGCGTGTCCAGCGGCAGGCCGGCGGGAATGTCCTTGGGCCGGCTCTCGTTGCGTTCGAACAGGCGCAGCCGGGCCAGTGCGATGAGGCTGGTGGCGCCCTGCGCGCCGCGCATCACCGCGCCGGGCGCGGGGTTCTCGTGGGCCAATTGGCGCATCAGCGACGAGCGCCCGCCCCACAGGCGCTCGCAGGCCGAAACCTCGAGCATCAGCGCCTCGTCTTGCCAGGCGACGTGCGGCGTGTATTGCAGCGCCCACCAACCCAGTGCCTCGGGCGTGGGCAGTGGCTGCGCTTCTTCAGGCGAATCGGATTCAAGCGACCACCGCAATGCGATCCAGTGCATTGGGGCCTCCCTTCCATGCGTCGATGCGCACCACCGTGGCCGTGGCCGTGTCCGTGTCCGACCTTGCCGCTTCGCCGGCCGGCACCGTGCCCTGTTGCTGCAGCCGCAGCTTGCGGCGCAACCGGGCCGCCGCCAGCAATGCGGCCATGCGCTCGTTGCGCGCGGGCAGCATCATCGGCGCGGCCAAGGGCGGCCCCCGGCGCTTGAGAATGCGCAGTTCGATCTGCGAGCTGTCGGCCTCGCAGCTTTCCACCTGAAGCCGAAGCCGTGCCGGCGAGGCACCCTGCGCGGCCGATTCGGGCCGGCACACGAAGAGCAGCACGTCATGCTGGGCGGCCGCCAGCTGCAACCGGCGCAACTCGCCCACCCGGGCCTGCGGCAGCCAGGCCAGCACGGCGGACACATCCGCACAGCGCAGCGCCTGTTCGCAAGCCCACAGCCGCGAAGCCGGCGCGTCGCTTCTGACCCACATCAGCGCCTCCACCGGCAAACCCTGCGCCGCCAGAGACGGCCCGCAGGGTTCGTAGGGCGCGCCGATCAGTACCACCGGCCCGCCCCGCGCCTGGACTGCCTGCGCCAGGGCGGGCAGCAGCAGCCGCCAGACGTGGGCTTCCGGCGCGGTTTGCAGCAACTCCGTCATGGCGCCCACAGGCCAGCCGCCACCCGGCAGCTCGGCGTCGAGCGCGGCGTGGCCGGTGGCGACGACCTGCGCGTCGGCAAGGCCGAGCTCGTCGGCATGCCAGACGCCACGGCCTGCGGCGGCGGAAAAGGAGTTGAGGAAAGGGAGGCCCATGATGCAATCGTTAACTGTATTTTTATACAGTATTCCATGAGCCGCAACCAGCACGGGACAAATAGCGATTTACCCAAAGCGCCTTGCCTCTTAAGATGGCAGAACAAACAATTTGTGACCATGCAATACAAAAAGATTCATTTGCTGGCTTCGGCCTTCGTCACCCTTCTTGTTGCAGCATTGCCTGCTGCGAACGCACAAACCAAGCCGCTCCTGATCGGCCAGACCTATGTGCAGACCGGGCCGCTGGCCACGCTGTCGACCGAGCCGCTGGTCGGCATTCGCGCCCTGTTCACCGCGGTGAATGCCAATGGCGGCGTGAACGGCCGGCCCATCGAGCTGCGCCAACTCGACGATGCCTACGACCCCGCCAAGGGCGCCGAGAACGTGAAGACTTTTGCGAAAGACGGCGCCGTGGGCATCCTGATGCCCATCGGCACGTCGTCGGCGGTTGGCGCCTTGAAGGCTGCCAACGAGCTCAAGATTCCGGTCGTAGGCTCGTACACGGGCGCTGCGCCGGTGGTTAAACCGTCGGAATACGGTTTTCCGGTGCGCATCAGCTTCGACGAGGAATACAGCCGCATCGTGAACCACCTGTTCACCATCGGCCTCTCGCGCATCGCCTTTGCGCACAACGACAACCCGGGCGCGCGCTCGGCGATGGAGAGCACGCAAAAATTCATTGCCGAGCGCGGCGAAAAAATGGTCGGCAGCGTGGCAATCAAGAACGACGGCTCCGACGCGGCCGAGCGCGCGGCGGAACTGGTCAAGCTCAAGCCCAAGGCCGTGGTGCTGTCGGCCACGAACGACGTGGCGGCCAAGTTCATCACCGCCTACCGCGCGGCGGGTGGCGAAACGGCTTTCTATTCGTTCTCTTTCCTGAACGGCCAGAAGCTGTTCCAGGACATCAAGAAGGACTCAGCCGGCGTGGTCATTTCGCAGGTCGTGCCCTACCCGTGGAACAGCGCGATGCCGGTGATTGCCGAGTACCAGGCGGCCATGAAGAAGATCGGCGCAACGGAGTTCAGCTACGCCAGCCTCGAGGGCTATGTGGCGGCCAAGGTGATGGTCGAAGGCCTGAAGCGGGCGGGCGCGAACCCGACGGCCGATTCACTGCACAAGGGTCTCGAGTCGTTCAAGACGCTGGACATTGGCGGGATTGCTGTGTCTTACCGGCCGGGGGAGCACCGGGGGCTGACCTTTTCTGAACTGTCTATGCTGAAGGCTGACGGGCGCTATTTGCGTTGAGTTCTTTCTGCGTGCCGGGGTAAGTTCTTTTTCAGGGCGTGTGCAAAGGCCACCGGGTACTCCCCTCCGCGAATGTCCCCCGGCCTGCGGCCTCCTCCTTTATTTCGCTGCGCGGAGCACCCGATGCCCTGTGCACTTGGGCACGCTCTCGGTCCACCGCTGATCAACGACCAGCGCGTATGACGCACACGTCGATGGGGTGCCTTGCGCAGCGAAATAAAGGAGGAGGGGCGCAGCCCCGGGGGACATTCGCGGAGCAAGGTACCCCGTCGGCGGGTGCGCCGCCCTGAAGCAACGCGCCATTGAACAACGCCCCCAAGATAGCCCCATCAAGCGCCGAGTAAACGGCTACGGCGCAAAATTTGATTCGTGACGCCACTCACGAACGCCCCACACCTCCCCATCACCCGCGCCCGGCTGCTCAGGCTAGGCGCCGCACTCTGCGCCGGTGCCGCGCTCCCCTCCTTCGCACAGCAACAAGGCAGGCCTGCGATGACCATGAACACCCGCCCTATTCCTTCCACCCAGGAGGCCCTGCCGGTTGTCGGCTGCGGCACCTGGATCGGGTTCGACCAGCGCCCCGGTACCGACGAATACAAGCGCCTGCCGGGTGTGCTCGACGCCCTCTTCGCTGCCGGCGGCAAGGTGATCGACAGTTCGCCGATGTATGGACGCTCTGAGGAAACCACCGGAGAACTGCTGGCCTCATCGAAGCAGCGCGAGAACAAGGCTTTTCTTGCGACCAAGGTCTGGACATCGGGCCGCGAGGCCGGCATTGCGCAAATGGAGCAGTCTTTCGCGCGGCTGCGCACCCAGCGCATGGACCTGATGCAGGTGCACAACCTGGTCGACTGGAAAACCCATCTTTCCACACTGCGCGGCTGGAAGGACAAGGGCCGCGTGCGCTACATCGGCATTACGCACTACACCGCCTCGGCTTACGACGAGGTCGAGGCCGTGCTGCGCGCCGAGAAGCTCGACTTCCTGCAGATCAATTATTCGATCGACGCGCGCGAGGCCGAGCAGCGCCTGCTGCCGCTCGCGGCCGAACGCGGCGTGGCGGTGATCGTCAACATGCCCTTCGGCGGTGGGGGCCTCCTGCGCAGGCTGCGGGACAAGCCGCTGCCGGCATGGGCCGCCGAGATCGGCTGCACGAGCTGGGCCCAGGTGCTGCTGAAGTTCGTACTGAGCCACCCTGCCGTGACCTGCACCATTCCCGGCACCAGCCGCGCCGAGCATATGGCCGACAACGCAACGGCCGGCGCGGGCTCGTTTCCGGATGCGGCGTTCTGGCGCAACAACGCGCGCTCGATCGGCCTCTGAGCCGCAACCGCCGCTATTCGAACTTCACGTTGTGCTGCCGCACGGTAGCGCCGAAGGCCTCGTACTGCGCGCGGAAGAATTCGGCGAACTTCGCGGGGCTCATGCCGTAACCCTCGAAGCCCTGCTGCACCAGCTGCGCATGCACGTCCTGCCGCTTCAGCGTGTTCTGCAGTTCCTGCGACAGCTTGTCGGTAATGGCCTGCGGCAACCCCGGCGGCCCGAAGAAGCCGGCCCAGGGCGTGATGGTGAGCTTGCCCAGCCCCAGCTCGCTGCCGGTGGGCACGTCGGGCAGCAAGGCGCTGCGCTGCGGCAGCAGCGTGACCAGCGCGCGAATGCGCCCTTCCTTCACGAAACCCGGCGCCAGCGTGCCGGTGGTGAACATCATGTGGATCTGGCCGCCGAGCAGGTCGGTCATGGCTTGCATGTCGCCCTTGTAGCGGGCGTTCACCACCTTGCGTTCGCCCAGCAGCTGCAGCATGGCCAGCTCCGAGGCGCTGTTGCTCGAGGCCGAGTTGTAGGCGCCGGGCTTGGCCGCGACCAAGGCCAGCAACTCGTTCACGCTCTTCGCCGGCAGGCTCGAAGGCACCACCAGGAACATCGAGAACTGGCCGGCCGAGCTGATAGGCGTGAAGGCCTTGAACGGGTCGTAAGGCGGCGTGGGGCGCAGCGTGGGCGCCGCCACCATCGCGGTGTTGGTGCCCATCAGCAGCGTGTAGCCGTCGGGCTTGGCCGATGACGTGGCCTGCGCCGCGAGCACGCCGTCGGCGCCGGGCCTGTTCTCCACGATCACCTGCTGGCCGAGCTGCTTCGACAGCCCCTCCGCAATGATGCGCGTGAGCGCGTCGGCGCCGCCTCCGGGTGCAAAGCCGACGATCAGGCGCAGCGGCTTGTCTGGATAGGTCTCCGCGCTCCAAGCCGCCGCGCCGGGCAGCATGGCCAGCGAACCGCCGGCTGCAAGGGCCGCCAGCGTCAGGTTTCTGCGTCGCATTTTTTGCTCCTTATTCAGAAGAGATGCCGCACGCCAAGCTCCCAGCCCGACGAGCGGCGGCCACCGGCCGGTGCCACGCCGCCGCTGACGACATAGCGCGCCTGGCCGCTGTTCATGAGCCGCGCGTAGGTGCCGTAGAGCGCGGTGCGTTTGGAGAGGTTGTGCACGTAGCCGATGCCGAACTGCCGCGCATCGTCGCGGTTGCGCGGCATGCCGTTGGCATTGCGCAGGCTCTCGTCGCTGCGGTCGTTCAGGTAGGCGTAGCTCACGCGGATGCGGCCGACCTCGAAAGCCGGAATGTGCGCGCCGATCTCGGCGGTGTTCTTGCGCACCGTGCCTGCGGCGAGCTTCACCGTTACCTTGTTGTAGAGCGCGAAGAACTTCGCAAACCCTGCGTCCCACGTGCCGCCGATGTTGGCGTGCGTGTAGTTGCCGATGGTGGCAGTGGCGTCGTAGTGGGTGCGCGTCACGGCGGCGGCAATGTCGAACGCGCCCGAGGCAAAGCCGAAGCGCGCGCCGGCAAAGTTGCCGTCGTCCCGATTCGGCGCGGTGGAGTTGTTCTCCCCCGTGCCGATCATCGCCATGCCGTAGAAGCCGCCGAGCTTGGCCGGCAGCCAGTAGCTCACCGTGTTGCTGCCCGTGATGCCGGTGGGCAGCGGCCCGGTACCCGCACCGGCAAACGTGAGGTTGCCCGCGCGCGCCACGCCGTTGGCATTGAAGGGATCGAAGTAGATGCTGTTGTAGTGCGTGGGAATGAAGTCGCGGCCCAGGCGCAGTTCACCCACCTTCTGGTGCGAAAGGCTCACGAAAGACATGCGGTCGAAGGTGATCGGCCCGGCCGTTCCCGCACCGCTCGTCTGGTTGTTGCTGTTGCTCGCGCGGCCGGTACCGGTGTCGGGGTTCAGGCTGCCTTCGAGCCAGAAGCCCGCGCGCAGGCCGCCGCCCAGGTCTTCGGTGCCGCGAAATCCGAGCCGGCTGGTCGAGAGGCCGCCGTTGGACAGCGCCTTGACCGAGCCGCCGCCATCGCCATTGGTGTACTGGATGCCGAGGTCCATCACGCCGAACACGGTCACCGTGGATTGCGCATGCGCGGCGCCGCTGCTCGCAAGCCCCAGCGCTGACCACATCAAGATCTTCTTCATGGTTCTCTTGTCTCCTGCTTCTTCTCTTTGGTTGAAAAACTCGGAACGCGCGCAGGGCTGCGCCACCGGGTGCGCACGGGGGTGCGCGCCGGTCGGCGAAGGCCGGGGTAAAAGTGTTGCTAGCTCGAGGGCTGGGGCCGTTCGGTGCGCACGAGCACGGCGCCCTTGGACAGCGGGCTCACATTGCGCCGGTACTGCTGCAGCCAGCCGGTATCGAAGGCGGGCGGCGGCGCCTGCCAGTCGGCGCGGCGCGCCTGCAGTTCCGCATCGGTCAATGCAATGTCGAGGCGGCGCGCGTCCAGGTCGATGGTGATCATGTCGCCATCGCGCACCAGCCCGAGCGGGCCGCCGAGCGCAGCTTCGGGCGACACCTCGGCCACCACGAGTCCCTTGCAGACCAGGCCCGAAAGGTGCCCGTCAGTCAGGATCGCGACCTGGTCGCCCAGGCCCGCGCCGTCGATGGCAAACACCACGCGCGACGCGCCGCCGCCCATCGCCGGTCCGCCGCAGGCACCGGCGCCGCGCATCACAACCACCTGGCCCGGCACGATCTCGCCTTTCTTCAGCGCGGCGATGGCGGCGTCCGAGGTCCAGAAGCACACGGCCGGGCCTGTGAAGCTGCGCACCTTGCGTTCCACGATGCCGGTCTTGATGAGACCGGACTCGGGCGCGAGGTTGCCGCGCAGCAGCACGATGGCGGGATGCGGCGCGACCGGGCGATCGATGGGGCGAATCACCTCTGGGTCGGCGACTTCAACGCTCTGCAGGTTGTCGGCCACGGTGCCACCCGTAACGGTGGGCGCGCTCGTGTCGAGCAACGGTGCAAGCTGCTTCATCAGCGCGCGGCAACCGCCCGCCGCCTCGAAGGCTTCGATGCTGTGCTCGCCGATCGGCCGCACGCCGGCCAGCACCGGCGTCGTGGGGCCGAGGCTTTCGAACAGGCCGTACACATCGACGCCGCACTCGCCCTCGGTCGACACCGCCTGCAAGTGCTTGGCCGTGTTGAGCGAGGCGCCGATGGCCAGCACCGCACGCACCGCGTTGGCAAAGGCGCCGGGCGTGAGGATGTCGCGCGGCTTGAGGTCGTCCCACACCATCTGCACGATGCGCGTGCCGGCCGCGCGCACGTCGGCCATCATCTTCGGGCTCAGCGCGGCCACCGGCGCGCTGCCCGGCAAGGCCAGGCCGAGCGCTTCGCAGACGATGTGCATCGAGTTGGCCGTGCCCAGGCCCGAGCACACGCCCGGCCCGCGAATTGCCTCCCGGCTCATGCCCACGAGTTCTTCGACCGGAAGGTGGCCCGTGACCGCGTGCATCGCGCCGATGAACACTTCCTCGATGTCCATGTGCTTGCCGCGGTACTCGCCGCTGGGCTGGTAGCCGCAGGGCACGAGCAATGTCGGAATGTTGAGCCGCGCGGCTGCCATGAGCTGGCCCGGCACGGTCTTGTCGCAGGAGGTGAGGCACACCATGCCGTCGAGCTGTGCGCCCTCCACGGCCACCTCGATGTCGTTGGTGACCAGGTCACGCGCACCGAGCATGTAGGCGCCGCGTGCGCCCGCGCCGGTGATGAAGTCGCTGGGCGCTGCCGTGCGAATCTCGAACGGCACGCCGCCCGCGGCGCGGATTGCGGTCTTGATTTCCGCTGCCACCTTGTCGAGGTGGCTGAAGCATGCGGCCAGTTCCGACGAGCTGTTGACGATGGCGATCTTCGGCTTCTCGCAGTCTTCTTCCGGAATGCCGAGCGCGCGCCAGTGCGCATTGCGCACCGACCAAAGATAAGAGCCGCGCGGAAAGTTGCTGCGCAGGGGGCGGGTGGTCATGGGCGGTCTCCGGGGGTTTTTTTCTTGGTGATCTCGACTACGCCGCGGTCGGCGTCCACGCGCACCCAGTCTCCGGTCTCGATGCACTCGAGCGGGTCGCGCTCGAAATCGGTCATCGAAGGCGAGTGCGTGACCACGGCGCCCAGCGCCATCTTGGTGGTCATCTCGTTGAACAAGAAGGCCGCGGGCGCGGAGTTCATGAGCCGCGTCATGTGAAACATGGCCGACCAGCCCGACGAGCCCTTGGCCCCCGGAAACACCAGCACCTTGCCCGCAAAGCTCTGGCCGCGCAGCTCGTGCCGCGTTTCGATGACGGTGCCGGTGCGCGGATCGATGCCGCCCCAGCCCGAAATGCGGTCGCGCGTGACCAGGGCCTCGCCTTCGGCCACGCCGCCGACTACCTTGCGGCCGCGGATGACGATGACTTGTTCGGTGATGGCTGCATCGTTCATGCGTAGCCTCCATTCCACCGCCCGGTGCACGCCGCATCGATGCATTCCGCCGTACTGCCGAACCACGCCTGCACGCCAAGAATGGCGGGCAGGTAGTGCGCCTGCTTGGCCGAGTCGAGCGCCACGGTCTTCGTGCCCTTGGGCACGGCGCGGCTCATGGCGGAGCAGCTGTCCGACATGATGATGCCGCCCGCGTCCTCGATGATCCTGGTGTAGCCGTTGCGGTCGGCCAGCGACTTTATGGCGCGCGGCGTGAAGATCCACAGCTCGCAATCCGGGTGCACCTTGCGCCCTTCGATCAGCTGCGCGGCTTCCCAGATCTGCTCGATGGTGTAGTGCGGGCAGCCGAGCATCACGTACTGCACCTCGGCCTCCTTGCCCGTCGAGTTGATCTTCTCGTAGGTGGCGCGTCGCTCGGCCTCGCCAAAACGCAGCACCTCCACCGGCGCACGGCCGCCGAGCGCTTGCTCCAGCGTGAGCGCCTCTGGCGTAACGCCGGCAATGTGGTACATCTCCACGCCGCCTGAAGACGACGCCGCCGCGCCAAAGTGCTTGAGCCGCGGCAGGTTGGGCACGCGGGCAATGCCGCGCTTGCTGTGCACCACCGGCACGCGCTCTTGCACATGCTCGCCGATGTAGTAGCCGAGCAAGCCCCAGTCCTGCACCGATTCGACCTCGACGTCGAGCTCGACCACATGGGTGGCGCGGCGGTTCTCGTCGAGGTGGTAGCCCCAATACGGAATGCGCCCCGTGAGCATGGCCGCGCCGGTGCTCTCGCGCCCTTCGGTATTGGTGCGCGCGCCGAGCACCGAGTTGCAATACACCACGGCCGACGATTCCATCCACGCGCAGTGCTCGCCGCGCGTGGGAATGTTCCCCACCTGGTAGGGCGTGCAGGTGTTCATGATCTGCGCGCCGAGCCCCGCCGCATGGCGCTCGCTCTTGTTGTAGAACTGCACGATCTCCTCGCTCACGCCCATGCGTTCGGGCTGGCCGGGGTCGAAGCCCAGTTGCAGGTGGCTGGTGAAGACCTTGAACTTCGGAATCTCGACGGTCTCCTGGCTGTCGAGGCTGAACTCGGAGAACACCGCATCCATGCCGCCGCCCTTGGCAAGCGCGAAGTCGCGCTGGAACGGCGTCGTCGAGGTGATGGTGGCGCAGACGTTGCGCGTTTCCACCAGGCGCTCGGCGCCCAGCGCTTCGCCGTAGCGCATCAAGAGGTCCATCGCCTTCTGCACGGCCGGTCCGTCATGGCCGTCCATCATGGCTTTTTCTTCATCGCTCAGGTACATGACCTGTGTCTCCGTTCTTGTGTTGTCGTGGGGGGTCGGGCCGCGCCGGCCCTGCTAACCCGGTGAAGGCGTAGGCGTCGGCACATGCCCGCCGATGTCGCGCGCAATGGTCAGCGCAATGTCGTGCAGGCGCGGTGCCAGTTCGTTGCGCAGGCGCTCTTCGGTAAACACGAAGGCCGCACCGCCGCCGTTGAGCGACATCACTTCGCCGTCGGGGCCAATGAGGGGCACCGACACCGAATTGATCTCGCGATGAAACTCTCCGAGCGAGAGGCAGTAGCCCAGCCGCCGCGCTTCGCCGATGGCGCGCGTCATGGCGGGCGCAATGCTGTCCCACTCGGGGCCGCGCAAGAGGCGCATCGAATCGATGAGCTGGTTGCGCTGCGCCTCGGGCAGCGCCGAAAGGTACGCACGACCCAATGCTGAATTGGCCAGCGGTGCGCGCGAGCCCACGTCGAGCCGGGCCGAGAGCATCGACGAGCGCGGCCGGCAGGCTTCAATCAGCACCATCTCCATGCCGTCGCGTATCGCTAGGTAAACCGAGGCGCCCACCTCCTCCGCCATGGCCTGCATGCTGGGCCGCGCCGCGGCGCGCACGTCGAGGCTGCCGAGGAACACGCGCGAGAGCGAAACCACGCCCGGGCCGAGCATGAAGCGGTCGGCCACCTGCGCGGCCTTGAGCATGCCCATGGAGAGCAGCGTGGCGACGAGCCGGTTGACCGTGGGCCGCGGAATGCCGGTCATGCGCGCGATGTCTGCGTGGCCCAGCACGGGCCGCTCTTCGCTGAAGCAGCGCAGCACCGAGATGCCGCGCTCCAGCGCGCTCACAGTGTCGGAGCGGTCGCCGCGCGCATCGGCGGCGGCTTCGGATGCGGAAAAAGAGGTGTCGTTTTTTTCAGTGGACATGGAAGAACCCGTTGCAAGACTCAAGACTCTGCAATGTAGAGGCTCGCGGGACAGGTCGGCTGGGCTCATGGCGGGGCATTCAGGCGCCGGCTTCGGCTGCGGCTACCGGCGCATGCACGCCCTGCCCGGCACCGGCGCGCAGGTACACGCCCTGCGCCAGCAACGCCGATTGCAGCGCGCCCACATCGACAAAGCGCGGCTCGATGCCGCCCTGCGAGGCCAGCGCCGCCGCCACGCCGGCCGCCTGCCCGGTGATCCAGCACTGCGGAATCTCGCGCATGAAGCCGTGCGAGTTGCGGTCGCATGAAATATGGCGCCCGCAAGCCACCAGGCCGTCGAGCTGCTGCGGCACCAGCGCGCCGTAGGGAATGGAGATGTTCGGAAACTTGGGCGACACCGCGGGCGTCACGCCCACTTCGTCGGCCAGCGCCACGCCGTCGGGCCACTGGCTGCGCAGCACCGCGCCCACGCCGGAGAGGCGCCGCGCATGGCGCACGCCGATCTGCGGCGCGCTGAGCATCAGGTAGGCATCTTCGAAGCCCGGCGCGTGCGCCTTGAAGTAGTCCAGGTGCGCGGCCATCGCGCGGTGCGAGCGCACTTCCACGGCCGTGAGGTCGTCCACATCCAGCGCCGAGTAGCCTGACTGGCGCGGCCCCATGAACAGCGCCACGTCGTTGCGCCACGAGACGAAGGGCCGCTCGAACAGGCCGCACACTTCGCGACCGCGTGCCATGAAGGCGGTGAACGCCTCGGGCTGGCCTGCCTTGAATTCGATCCAGCGGTTCATGTCCACGCCGCCGAAGAGCCACGAGGTGTTCATGCAGTGGTGCACGTCGGCCTCTTCGATGTCGTTCACGTAGGCGGCGCCGGCACGCGCGAACAGGTCGCCGTCGCCGGTGGCGTCGACCACCACGTCGGCCATGATCGCCATACGGCCTTCCTTGCTCTCGAAGACCACGCCTTTCACGGCGCCGTCCTGCACGATGGGAATGGCCGCCCACGAGTGGTAGATGAGCTTGACCTTGCGCTCCAGCACGATCTCTTGCGAGAGCAGCTTGAGCCGCTCGGGGTCGATGGTGGGCGACCAGGTGACCACGCCGTGATAAGCGGCCGTGCGCTGCGACCAGTGCGCGGCCTTGGCCGCGTCTTGCGAGCCCCAGTCTTCGCGCGCCGGTCCGGCAATGGCGTCGGCCGGCAGGCGGTCGAACAGTTCTTCGGCAAAGCCGCGGATCACCAGCTTGCCTTCCCAGTCGGTCATGCGGTCGATCCAGATCACGAGGCCGCCGGTGGAAAGGCCGCCCAGGTGGTTGTAGCGCTCGAGCAGCGCCACGTCGGCACCGGCACGCGCGGCAGCCGCGGCCGCCGCCGTGCCCGAAGGCCCGCCGCCCACCACCAGCACGCCGCAACGGTGGTAGACCGGAATGTTCTTGCCGGGCTCCGCCCAAGTGCCGTGGTCAGGGCGCTTGACGCGGCTGTCGCGGTCGAAGATGTCGGAGCTGAGGATGCGCTCGTCGGTGCGGACGACAGTTTTCATGGATGAGTGTCTTGGATGGGCTGTTTCGTCGTATTTTGATTTCGATGTTCATTTTGTCAAACTCAAAACGCGAAAAATGGCACTTCTTCGGGGTATTCCCTAGAGTATGTGGATTTTTCTGGTTTTCTAAATCAATATAAGAAGAACATTCCAAACGGAGACATCGATGAAGACATCCTGCGGCACCCGCCGTGCGTTCGGCGCTGCGCTCGGCGCGGCGGCCCTGCTGGGCCTGTCGCCCTTGGCAATGGCGCAAGACTTTCCGGTGCGCGGCGGCAAGCCGATACGCATCGTGGTGGGCTTTACCGCCGGCGGCGGCACCGATGCGCAGGCGCGCATCGTGGCGCAGAAGCTCGGCGAGGTGCTGGGCACCGGCGTGATCGTCGACAACAAGCCCGGTGCCAGCACCATGCTCGCCGCAAGCGAGGTGGCGCGCGCGCTGCCCGACGGCTACACGCTGCTCTACGCGCCCTCTTCCACCATGGCGCAGAACCCGCACACCTTCTCGCAGGTGCCCTACGACCCGTTCAAGGACTTCACCGCCATCTCGATGGGCGGCCGCGGCCCGCTGGTGCTGTCGGTGAGCACCACCGTGCCGGCCGCCAACGTGAAGGAACTCATCGCCTACGTGAAGGCCAACCCCGGCAAGGTGAGCTACGCCTCCTTCGGCGCGGGCACCTCGTCGCACATCTACGGCGAGGCCTTTGTGAAGAAGGCCGGCATCGACGCGGTGCACATTCCCTACAAGGGCGGCTCGGACGCGGCCAAGGACCTGATCGGCGGCCGCGTGCAGTACATGTTCGATTCGGCCTCGTCGGCCCTCATCACCGCGGGCACCGGCAAGGTGAAGATCCTGGCGATTGCCGCCAATGCGCGCATTGCCGCCCTGCCCGACGTGCCCACCTTCGCCGAGCAAGGCGTGACGGGCCTCGACCTGCCCAGCTGGCTCGGCTTCTATGGCCCGGCGCACATGCCGGCCCCGGTGGTTGCCAGGCTCAACGCCGCACTCACGCAGGTGCTGGCGATGCCGCAGGTGCGCGAGTTCTATCGCTCCGGCGGCTACGAAGCCGGCGCCTCCACGCCGGAGGAGTTTGCAAGCGTCACGCGGTCGAGCTACGAGCGCTGGGGCGCGATGGTGCAGCAAGTGGGGTTGGCCAGGCAATGAACCGCTCGCCCGTCTTCATCCGCCGCCGCATGGCCGCGTGCCTTGGCCTCGGCATCGCACTTGGCGCAATTGCAGTGCCGACCGGCGCGCTCGCGGCCGAGCCCGCCGCTTTCCCTGAAAAGGGTCGCAGCATCCGCATCGTGCTCGGCCTTGCGGCAGGTGGCGCCTCAGACGCACAAGCGCGCTTTGTCGCCAACAAGCTTGGCGAGGTGCTGCAGACACCCGTCATCGTCGAGAACCGGCCAGGTGCGAGCTTCATCCTCGCCACCGAGGAAGTGATTCGCGCCGCCCCCGACGGCTACACGATGATGTACGCGCCCTCTTCCGTGGTGGCGCAGAACCCGCAGACGCTGGCGCAGGTGCGCTACGACCCGTTCAAGGACCTCACGCCCATCTCGCTCGGCGCACGCGGGCCGCTGGTGCTGACCGTGCATGCGAGCGTGCCGGCGCGCACGGTGCAGGAGCTCGTGGCCTACATCAAGGCCAACCCCGGCAAGATGAGCTATGCGTCCTTCGGCACCGGCACCTCGTCGCACATCTACGGCGAGGCCTTCGCGCAGAAGGCGGGGCTGGACGTGGTGCATGTGCCCTACAAGGGCGGCGCCGACGCCGCGAAGGACTTTCTTGCCGGCCGCGTGCAGTACTACTTCGATGCGGCGCCCAACGCCATCCAGAACACCGCCACCGGCAAGGTCCGCATGCTGGCAGTGGCCGCGCCAAAGCGCAGCGCAATGCTGCCCGACGTGCCCACCATGACCGAGCAAGGCATTGCCGGCGTCGACATGCCAAGCTGGCTCGGCTTCTTCGGGCCCGCGCGCATGCCGGCGCCCGTGGTCGCCAAGCTCAACGCCGCGCTGGCGCAGGTGCTGGCGATGCCCGCCACGCGCGACTTTTTTCGCCAGGGTGCCTACGAAGCCGAGTCATCGAGCCCCGCGCAGTTGGCCGAGCTCACGCGTACCACCTACGACCAGTGGGGCGACATGATCCGCAAGCTGGGGTTGGTGAAGCAATAGCGGGGCGTCGGCTGCGAGCGCTCAGCCCAGAAAGTGCAGCAGCAGCCGGTTGAACTCGTCGGCGCGCTCGTACTGCGCCCAGTGCCCTGCCCCGTCGATCACCACGCCTTCGCGCTGAGGCTGCCCGGCCGTGAGTTGCGCCACCAGCGGGCGCGGATCGGCGGTGACGTCGTACTCGCCCCACAGCAGCAGTTGCGGCCCGCCGATGGATTCGAGCGCCGCCTGCAGCCCGCCGGCCTGCGACACCTCCTTGCTGCGAAAGCGCGTGCCGTGGCAGGAGATGTCGTGAATCTCGAAAGCCAGCGCGTCGGTGGCGGCCTTGTCGTGCAGCATGAGCGCGGCCAGGTTGTGCAGCAGCGCGGCGCGTTCTTCCTCGCGGTTGGGTGCGGCGCGCCAGTTGATCATTTGCACCGCCATGCGCCGCATGGTGCCGTGGCCTCCGCTGCCGACGAGCGCCAGGCGCCGGATGGCACCGCGCCGCACGGCAAAGCGCGCGGCGGTGAGCCCGCCGAAGGAGAAGCCGCCAAGGTCGATGGGCGTGCCGGCGCCGATCAGCTGGTCGAGCGACCCGCCCAGCGCATCGAGCAAGGGCCCGAGCGGGTCTTCGCCGGGGACTGCGCGAGGCGGCGCATCCGAATCGTTGAAGCCGGGCATGTCGGGCAGCCACAGCGTGCGGCCGGCCGAAAGCGCCTCGACGTTGCGCAGCCAGTGCATCCAGCTGCCGTGGCCGCCGTGCAGCAGCACCAGCGGCGGATGGGCGCTTTCTTCTTCGGCGCCAAAGCGGCGCCAGCAGACGCGGACGCCGCCGTGCATCACGTCGTGGCGCGTGCCGGCGGCGGCGATGCGTTCGATGAGCAGGCGGGCTTCTGCGTCTGACTCTGGAGTGGAATTCGAATCGGAGATGGAAGGCATCGCCCGATTCTGCCAACTGGCGGTTCTTCTAGCTGGCGGCCGCGCCAAAGCGATAGCTCGACACCACGAGCCCGCCCATGAAGTCGTCTTCGTGATAGATGCGTTCGCCGGCCTCCTGCTCGGCCGCGCCGACCGCCACCATGAGCGGAATCAGGTGTTCCTCGCGCGGATGCGCCATGCGCGCCGAGGGGGCCGAAGCCCAGTCCTGCAGCCGCTGCACGCGCTCTTGCGGCGATGCCTGCACGGAGGTGTCGTCGAGCCAGTCGCCGAATGCCTTTGAAACGCCGTGCGCCTGCGGGCCGAAGTTGCGCAGGTTGTGATAGCTGAGGCCGCTGCCGACGATGAGCACGTTTTCACCGCGCAGCGGCGCGAGCGCGCGGCCGAGCGCCAGGTGCTCCGCCGGGTCGAGCCCGCGCTTGAGCGAGAGCTGCACCACCGGCACGCTGGCGTCCGGGTACATGGCCGCCATGGGCGAGAACATGCCGTGGTCGAAGCCGCGCTCGGGGTCGATGGCCGCCGGCAGCCCGGCCGCAGTCAGGAGCGACTGCACGCGCTGCGCGAGCTGGGGCGAGCCGGGCGCGTCGTAGCGCACTTCATACGTGTGGGCCGGAAAGCCGCCGTAGTCGTAGATCATCGGCGGGCGCGGGTTGCCCTGCACGGTGAAAACCGGCGCCTCCCAGTGGGCCGACACCATGAGGATGGCGCCGGGCGTGCGGCCGATCTGGCGCGGCATGTCGGCCAGCGAGGCGGCCAGCCGGTCGTAGACGCCGCCCATCTCTTTCTTCATCCAGGGCCAGGGGCCGCCGCCATGCGAGATGAAGTACGTGGGCAGGCGGGAGGTATTGTCGTCGTGGGTCAAGCCGATGCTCCTTGAAAGCGTTGCATCGACTTTAGCTGCAGCTATCGATCTATGTGGATCAGCGGGCTTCGGGCAGGCGCCCGAGCCAGAGCGATGTCAGCGCCGCCCGGTTGTGCACGCCGAACTTGGCATAGATCGACTTCACGTGGATGTGCGTCGTGTTCGGGCTTTGGCCCAGATTGGCTGCGATCACTTTCTCCGCCCTTCCTTCGAGCAGCCCCAGCAAGACCCTGCGCTCCGTTGCGGTGAGCGGCGCGTTCGCGATGAGGAGCCCGTGGCTGAGCAATTGCTGGCGATAGAACCACCGCAGCCCGCGAAGCGCCAGGCCGAAAGGCTTCTTGTCCGCCGATGAGAACCGGGGAGCTTCCGTGCTTCGGAAAATGAAAAGATGCACCCGCACATCGGCGTTGATCGCGCAGCGCATCGACATGCTGTCCGCGTGCCCGACGTCCAGGTAGTGGCGCTGGTAGTGGGGGCCGTTGAACCACTCGGGAGGCAGCGCTTCAAACAGCAACTGTGTGCGGAACGGTTCCTCGCCGGCCACCGCAAGGATCTGCGAGAGGTCGATAGACGGCGACCACAAGGTGTCGAACTGCTCCTGCACCGAAGCAGCCATCGTCGGCAAGGGCCGCAAAAGCCGGACGTATAGCGGACGCCAGCCGTTCAGCGCGTCGCCCACCGCGGGGCTGGACAGCCGCACGACCACCGACCAGAGTGCGTTGTGCGCGCCGAAGATCGAACAGAGGCTGCCGAGCAGGTGCTCCAGCGCTTCATCGCCATCGCCGATGGGGTAGTTCGCGAGCTTGTCCCACAGCGCGTAGATCTGCTCGGTGCAATCGGGCATTGAAGGCTGGGCGGGGGGCTCAACTCCTGCGTTCAATTGATCACCTGTTTAGGTTATTACGCGACGCAGCCCGCCTGCCTACGATTCGTCGATGAATCAGCCCCGCATCGTATGGCATTTGACGGACCTTGTGCTCCCGGTGCGGGCGTGGTGTAGGTACCCTGGGCGATGACGGCCGCGGAACAGATTCCCGCCGCCGAGCTGTCGGAGCTGATCGGTGCGATCTACGACTGCTCCCTCGATCCGCAGCGGTGGGCTGCAACATGCGAAATGATCGCGCAGCGTTGTGACAGCGCTGCGGGCGGCATCTGCATGCACGACCTGAAGCAGACCCAGAACGACCAGTTGTACGTCTTCGGCTATGAGCCGGAATTTCTGCAGAAGCTCGGCGCCCGGTACGCCGATAGCCCGATGGCCGCGGCGGATGTCCTCTCGAACCTCGGGGACGTGAGCGCGCTGTCGATGGAGCGTTTCCATCTGCATGACAGCGGCTTCTACCGCGAGGTACTGCAGCCGCACGGCGTGCTCGACATCATGTGGTTTCCGGCGCTGCGCACCGGCGAGCGCATGGCTTCCCTGCACGCGTCGCGCGGCGACAAGTCGCTGCACTACCAGCAGGGCGACCTTGGCCTGTTCAAGCTTCTTGCGCCGCATGTCTGCCGCGCTCTGGCGATTTCCGATGCGCTCGACATCCAGGTGCTGAATTCCGATGTGCTGAAGAGAACCCTCGACGGGCTGGCAGCGGGCGTTTTCCTGGCGGCGCGCGATGGCCACGTGGTCTACATGAACACTGCGGCCGAGCGGCAGGTCAGGTCGGGCACGGCAATGCGATTGGTCGACAACCGGTTGTCCCCGGTGTATCCGGCGGCTCGTGCCGCGTTGACGCAGGCGATCCGGGATTCAGGCCGCGAGGGTGCCGACATGCACGCCATGGATCATGCGATCGGAATCCCCGATGGAACCGGCGGGGGCTACGTCGCCACCTTGCTGCCCATTGCCGATGGCCGGCGCGCCGGCGTCCTCGCACCCTTCGCGGCGAGTGTTGCCGTGTTCATGCAAGACCCTGTGCAGCCGCCGCTGATGCCTGGGGAGGCCTTTGGACGGCTGCATGGGCTCACCGGCGGCGAACTGCGCGTGCTGATGGCGCTGTCGCAAGGCCTGGGCGGCACCGAGGCCGCCGGCATGCTGGGCGTGGGCGAGCCGACCATTCGCACCCACCTGCAGAGGATCTACTCCAAGACCGGCACGTCGAGACAAGGGGATCTGCTTCGCCTGCTGCACCACTCGACACCTCCGACGCGGCACCAGACGCGCCTGGCGGATTGAGCGGCCTCGAACGAACGGCCTGACGCGAACGATGTATGCCGCCGCGTCATCGCTTCCGATGACGCGGCGGCTGCGGTGGACGCCTACGCTCGCGCACCAATATCTACAACAAGAGGGTTTGCCATGTTCGACCGCACCGTTCGGCGCCTGTCCGCAGCAAAACGCGCAATCATGCTTCGGCTCTCGCAGCGGACGCAGCTCATCGGCTCCTTCGCTACAGGGGCGGTGGTCTCCGGCGTTCTGCTGACCTTCGCAATGAACAGTCCGGCCGTCAGTGTCACGCCGCGGATCGAACCTGCACGGCCCGCCGTGGCGCAGTCCCGGCTCGACCTGCTGCGCAACCAGGCGGCGAGCGGCGACGAATTTTCAAACTGGGCGCTCGCCAATGCGCTGCTAGACAAGTTCGACCTGACCGGCGACTCGGACGACCTCTACGAGGCCATGGTGTGGGTCGACAGGCGTTCGGACATGTACGCCAACCAGGAACTGGCTGCGCGCGTCGTCGACCGCTACTGCGGGCACCACGTGGTGCGATGGCACTGGTTCTGTGTTCTGGGCGAATAACGCGGGCCACTGCAGAGCGCAACGCCGGAACGCACCCTTTCGGGGCAAGGAATACCGCCCCGGGATAAAGTCGCAGCTTCTCCCTGGAGACTGCACGCCTTGTTCCGTTTTTTCGAAAAACTCCTCCACCCCTATCCCGCTGCCGAACCGGCGCTTCCCCCCACGGGCTTCTTTGCCTTCTTGTGGGCCTGCACGCAGGGCCTGCGTCTCAAGATGGCCGCCATGGCGGCGCTCACCGCGGCCATCTCCACCTTCGAGGCGCTGCTGTTCGCGGTGCTCGGGCGCGTGGTCGACTGGCTCGGCGGCCAGGTGCCGTCGCGGCTGTGGGCGGACCGCGGCGACACGCTGATGTGGCTGGCCGCGCTGCTGGTCATCAGCATCGGCGTGGTCGCGCTGCAAACCATCGTCAAGCACCAGACGCTGGCGGTGAACCTGCCGATGCGCCTGCGCTGGAACTTTCACCGGCTGATGCTGGGCCAGAGCATGGCCTTCTACCAGGACGAATTTGCAGGCCGCATCACGGCCAAGGTGATGCAGACCGCGCTCGCGGTGCGCGACACGCTCTTCGTGCTGGCCGACGTGGTGGTGGCCATGGGCGTGTATGTGGTGACCATCATCGTGCTGGTGAGCGTTCTCGACGTGCAGCTGGTGGTGCCGTTCATCGTCTGGCTGGTTCTGTATGCGGTTTCGCTGATGTACTTTGTGCCGCGGCTGGGCAAGGTGGGCAAGGCGCAGGCCGATGCGCGCGCGCTGATGACCGGCCGCGTGACCGACGCCTACACCAACATCGCCACCGTCAAGCTGTTCTCGCACACGCAGCGCGAGGCCGGCTTTGCGCGCGAGGCGATGCGCGAGTTCATGTACACCGGCTACGGGCAGATGCGGCTCGTGAGCGCCTTCGAGATCGTCAACCACACGCTCAGCATGGGCCTGACGGCGGGCATGGCCGGCACGGCGCTCTGGCTCTGGTCGAACGGCACCGTGGGCGTGGGGGCGGTGGCCGCGGCCACCGCCATGGCGTTGCGGCTGCAGGGCATGTCGCACTGGATCATGTGGGAGATGACCAGCCTGTTCGAGAACATCGGCACCGTGCAGGACGGCATGAAGACGCTGTCGCGCCCGCGCATCGTGCTCGATGCGCCCGATGCCGGCGTGCTCCACGTGCCGCGCGGCGAGGTGCGCTTCGAGCATGCGAGCTTCCGCTATGCCGATGCCGGCCGCCGCGTCATCGACGACCTGAACCTGGTGGTGCGGCCCGGTGAAAAGATCGGCCTGGTCGGCCGCTCGGGCGCGGGCAAGTCGACGCTGGTCAACCTGCTGCTGCGCTTTCATGACCTGGAAAGCGGCCGCATCCTGATCGACGGGCAGGACATCGCCCATGTGACGCAGGATTCGCTGCGCAGCCACATCGGCATGGTCACGCAGGACACCTCGCTCATGCACCGCTCGGTGGCCGACAACATCGCCTACGGCCGCCCTGACGCCACGCAAGAACAGATCGAGGCCGCCGCCAAGCGCGCCGAGGCGCACGAATTCATACAAACGCTGGGCGACGCCACCGGCCGGCGCGGCTACGAGGCGCACGTGGGCGAGCGCGGCGTCAAACTGTCGGGCGGGCAGCGCCAGCGCGTGGCCATTGCACGCGTGATGCTGAAAGACGCGCCGATCCTGCTGCTCGACGAAGCCACCAGCGCGCTCGACTCCGAGGTGGAAACCGCCATCCAGCAGAGCCTGTACCGGCTGATGGAAGGCAAGACCGTGATTGCCATTGCGCACCGCCTCTCGACCATTGCGGCGATGGACCGGCTCATCGTGCTCGACGAAGGCCGCGTGGTGGAAGAAGGCGACCACCGCTCGCTGATGGCGCAAGGCGGCCTGTATGCGCGGCTGTGGGCCCACCAGAGTGGCGGCTTCCTCGGCGACTCGCTCGACGAAGAAGACGAAGCGCTGCGGGCCTGAGCGGGCTTCAGGTCGGCAACGCGCCGGCCTCGTACTGCGCCGCGAACTCGGCGCTCGGCGGAATCGGCTTGACGATGTCGATCAGCACGCCGTTCGGGTCGCTGGTAATGAAGTGGCGCTGGCCGAAGTCTTCGTCGCGCAGCGGCAAGAGAATCGGCAAGCCGGCCGCGGCAAGCCGGTCGTGAACCGCGTCGGGGTCGTCCACCTCGAAGTTGAGCAGCAGCCCGCCCGCGACTTGGCCGCGCGCGGGTGCGGGAATGGTCTCGTGCCGGCCGTCGAGCACGGCAAGGTTCACCGATGGATGTTCTGCCAGCTGCAGGTGCACGTACCACTCGCTGGTGAACAGCGGCGTGAAGCCGAAATGCGCCTGGTAGAAGCCGGCCGTCCCGGCCACGTCGTTGGTCATGATCACCGGGTAGTAGCTTGTCACTTTCATGGCATCGGTCCTTTCAATTAACATGCAGCCTGTATGTAAGTTGGATATTAATCTACAGACAGTCTGTATGTAAATGCCTAAATCCATTGCCGACTCTCAATCCAGAACCAACCGGGAACGCACGGAAGCCA
Organism: Variovorax sp. CCNWLW235; assembly: GCF_037204085.1. Taxonomy (NCBI): domain Bacteria; kingdom Pseudomonadati; phylum Pseudomonadota; class Betaproteobacteria; order Burkholderiales; family Comamonadaceae; genus Variovorax; species Variovorax sp. CCNWLW235. Next base: position 73,560 of record NZ_JBBCBW010000017.1, read on the forward strand.
CGCGCCTCGCGCTCATCGACGCTGCACGCGCGCTGTTCTTCAGCAAGGGCTATGGCGAAACCTCGACGCCCGAGATTGCTGTTGCCGCCGGTATCACCCGTGGCGCGCTGTATCACCACTTTGCGGACAAGCGCGACCTGTTCAGGCAGGTGCTGGTGCGCGAAGCCGAAACGGTGGCGGCCGACATCGAGGCGGCCACGCCACGGCAGATGACGCCGCGCGAAGCCCTGCTGGAGGGAAGCCAGGCCTACCTGAGTGCGATGAGCGTGCCGGGCCGCACACGGCTGCTGCTCATCGAAGGCCCTGCCGTGCTGGGCCTGGAAGAAATCATGGCCATCGACGAAGCGACCTCGGCCGGCTCGCTGCGCCAGGGGCTGGAAAAAGCGGGGCTGGGCAAGGGAGAAGTCTCGCTCGACGCCCTCTCCCGGCTGCTCTCCGCAGCCTTCGACCGGGCGGCACTCGAGATGGATGCAGGCGCCGACGCGCAAGAAATCCATTCGGCAATGCGCTGGCTGCTGGAGCAGGCGCTGGGCCCCGAGCCGCGCCGCAAGCCCGCGGCTTGAGGCTGCGCCGGCGGGGCACATGCGCTCGCCCGGGTCTTGGCGAGTCCTACAGCACAGGCCGCCCCTCGCCGACAGTAACCAGCCCCCTCTGGCGCGATGCTGAAGCTGTCGTCAACAACGAGGAGTCCTCGCGTGAATTCAATCATCTACATCGTCGGTCTGGTCGTGGTTGTAGTGGCCGTGCTTTCGTTCTTCGGCCTTCGCTAGATCCAGCCACTCCCCAGGCTTCGCGCGCTTCGCGTCGCTACTCCCTCCCCCTCGCCGGGGGCAACACCTGCGGCCCGGCAAAGCCGGTTCCGCGGTGTTCCACGAAAGGGATCGCTTGCGGTCCCTCTTCCAGTCGTTCGCATAGAGTCCTTCGCAGCGCGCCGGGCATAATTTGCGCGCCTTCCGCCATCGCGGAACGCCACTTGCGAAGGGACCCTGTTGACCAACACCGCGTTGCGCGAATCTGCTTTTCCGGACGCGGTCATTACCGAGGCGATCCGATGGACCGAAGAGAAAGGTCCACTCGCCGATGCGCAAGCCATGCGCACCGCCGCCTCCCGCTCAGCTGATGCACATGCGCGCATCACGGCGCGTGCGCTCCGGCTTGGTGAACGCATCGGCCTTCAGCCTGAACTGGCACGCGCCCGGCAATGGGGCCCGTGGGTGCTGCTTGGCCTGGTAGCGCTGGTCGTCGTTGCGGGCCTCAGCCTGGCGGGCAACGTGGTCGGCGGCGGCGAACGGCACATCAATGTGATCGTCGCGCTCGTGAGCCTGCTGGGCATTCACCTGCTCACGTTGCTGCTGTGGCTGGCCGGCCTGTGGCTTCCCCTCGGCTCCTTCAATACAAGCTCGCTCGGATGGATATGGCTTTCGCTCACCGCGCGCGTGGCCGGCGGCAAGCGGGGCCAGGCCCCGGTGCTGCTGCGGGCGGCCACCGGCCTCCTGAGCCGGGCCCGGCTGCTGCCCTGGGCGTTCGGGCTCGTGAGCCACGGCATCTGGGCGCTGTCTTTCGCGGTGGTGCTGGCCGCGCTGCTGTTCGCGCTTGCATTCCGCAGCTATACGCTGAGTTGGGAAACGACGATTCTCGAGCCGGCTTTTTTCGTGCGCGCGGTCCACGCGCTGGGCTGGGCGCCGGCGCAACTCGGCTTTCCGGTTCCCGATGCCGCGACCATTCTCTCGGCCACCCCCGGCGCCGCGGGCCAGCGCACATGGGCGCTGTGGCTCACGGGCTGCATTGCCGTGTACGGGCTGCTGCCGCGCGTGGCGCTGGTATTGCTGAGCGCCGCGGTGTGGCACAGGCGCAAGGCCGCACTGCAGCCGGACTGGAGTGAACCCTACTACCGCAAGCTGATGGCCAGGTTCGCCGCGCTCGCGCCGCCGGCCATCGTGGATGCCGACCCCGGCCGCGCACCGAGCGCCTCACCTGCCGGCCTCGCGCCTTCGGAACTGCAGGACGCGCTCTTCGTCATCGGTTTCGAGCTGCCTGCCGACCTGGCATGGCCGCCCGCGGGATTGCCCGCCGCGCAGGTGCAGCGGATCGACGGCAGCGCCCCGGCCCGCCGCGCATTGCTCGACCAGCTGGCGCTGGCACGCCCGCGTGCGGTGCTGCTGGTGTGCCATGCCGCATCGAGCCCCGACCGCGGCACCGAGCGCTTTTTGCGCGAAGTGCTCGCCCATTGCGGTGAATGCCGGCTGTGGCCGGCCCATGCGGCGGAAGACGCGGCTGACGCCGGCTTGGCCCAGCGCTGGGTCGACTGGCTGCAGGGCACCGGCCTGCAACGCGTCGCGGCCACGCACCGGATTGAAGACGCCTTGCAGCAACTCGGCACGGCACCATGACACAGCAACCCATTCGCATTGCCGTTGTCGGCCACACCAACGCAGGCAAGACCTCGCTGCTGCGCACGCTCACGCGGCGGGCGAATTTCGGCGAGGTGTCGCAGCGCCCCGGCACCACGCGCCACGTGGAATCGGCCGACCTCGAAGTGAACGGCCAGGCTGCCGTGCGCTTCTTCGACACACCGGGGCTCGAAGATGCGGTGGCCCTTCGCGAGCATCTGGCCGGGTTCGATCCGCAGGCCACGCCGCCCGAGCGCATCCGCGCCTTTCTCCAGGGCCCCGAGGCGCACGGCGTGTTCGAGCAGGAAGCCAAGGTGCTGCGCACCATGCTGGACATCGACGCGGCTTTTCTCGTCATCGACGTGCGAGAACCGGTGCTGCCGAAGTTTCGCGACGAAATCGAACTGCTCAACTCCTGCGCGCGGCCCGTGCTGCCGGTGCTGAACTTCGTGCGCGATGCGGCAAGCCGCGAGCCCGCCTGGAAAGAGCTGCTCTCGGCCTATGGCCTCCACGTGCAGGTGCGCTTCGATGCCGCCGCGCCCTTCGTCGGCGCCGAGCGCGAGCTCTACAACGATCTTTCGACACTGCTGCGCGACCGGCGCGAGCTGCTGCACAGCGTGGTGGATTCGCTGGCCGCCGAAGCCGCCGACCGGCGCCGCTCGGCCTGCGCGCGCATCGCCGAACTGCTGGTCGATGCCGCGGCACTGCGCCGCACCGTGCCGGCCGAAGAATTCGCGGACACCGCGCGCCGGAAGGCGCTTGTCGCCGCACTGCAGAGAGACGTGTTCGACAAGGCGCAGCGCTGCACCGACGACCTGCTCGCGCTCTACGGCTTTCGCCAGGACGATGCCGGCGAAGCGCCGCTGCCGCTCGTCGAAGGCCGCTGGACGCTGGACTTCTTCAGCCCCGAGGCGATGAAGGACGCGGGCCTGCGGCTCGGCAAGGGCGCGGTCATCGGTGCCGCGGTGGGCGTGGTGGCGGACCTTGCCGTGGCCGGCATTTCACTCGGCGCCGGTGCCGCGGTGGGTGGTGCCATCGGCGGTGCCGTCTCGCAGGGCTGGGGCCCCTTCGGGCGCAAGCTGGTGAACAAGCTGCGCGACGTGCACGAGCTCACCATCGAAGACGGCGTGCTGTTCGCGGTGGTGGCATGGCAACTGAAGCTCACGCGGGCGCTGGAGCAGCGCGGGCACGCGGCCACCGGGCGCATCGCGGCCGAAACCAGCGCAACGCAGGACGCGCCGACACGCGCCACCGCGGCTGCCGTTCGCGCGGCGCGTCCGGCGCGCAATCATCCGGAGTGGGAATCGAAGGGCGTGGCGACGCGCGGCTTCTGGCGCCCCGCGCCGCAACGCGAGGCGCTCGCGGCCGAGCTGGCTCGCACGCTCCAAGGCGCATTCGAAAACTGAGCGCCCAGCCTTCGCTTGCCTTCACTTGCAGAGGAAGGCGACGGCTTCCTACGCACCCGCGCTGGCGCGAGAGCCAGTCTTTTTCACGACATCGACGGCACACGGGGTGCCGTTTGTTTTGTCGCCCTCAAGAAAAAGGAGCACCCATGTCCGTCGAATGCAAACTGCTCGCCACCCCTTTGATCGGACGCGTGTGGCAAGGCCGCACGCCGATTGCGCGGGCCGACGAATACCTGCGCTACAGCTTCGAGCACGGCATCCAGGAGATCGCCAAGAAACCCGAATGCCTGGGCGTGCAGTACTTTCGCAAATTGAACGGCGACATCGCCGAATTCCGGACCGTGTCTTACTGGCAATCGATCGAACACATGCACGCCATGCACGCGCAGCGCGGCGATCCGCTGCGCGTGGCTCCGCTGGCACGCGACCCCGAGTTCCTGCTGGAGCTGCCGGAGTTCGTGGACATCGTCGAGGTACATGTCAATTCATTCGGGACAGGCAAGTAGCGCCAAAAGGCCCAGCTTTTCAGCTCTCCAGCAGGTCTTCCAGCCGCAGCGGTAGCCGGCGCAAGCGCTTGCCGGTGGCGTGGAACACCGCATTCACGATGGCGGGTGCCACGCCCACCATGGCCACTTCGCCCAGGCCCTTCACGCCCATGGCATTGAGCCGCGTGTCGGGCTTGCCGACAAAGTCGACGTCGATGCGGCCGATGTCCGCCGCAACGGGCAGCACGTATTCCGCAAGATCGGCGTTGAGAAATCCGCCGTAGCGCGGATCGACCTCGCTCGCCTCGCGCAATGCGGCGCCTATGCCCCAGACCACGCCACCCTCGACCTGGCTGCGCGCGGTGCGCAGGCTGGCCACGGTGCCGCAATCGGCCACGCTGAGCACGCGCGGTACGCGAATGCGGCGCGTGGTGGGTTCGATCCGCACCTCGACAAAGTGCGCAATGAAACTGAAGGCGACGAAATCCGGATACACCGGCCCCGCCGCCGCGGGCAGGCCGCCGGTGAGCCGGCCGAAGACCTGCTCGGGCTGGCCCGGCGCACGCATCCGGCTTTCGGCCTCGGCAAAGGGGCGGCCGGAGGCGCGCAGCAGCGCTACTGCCGTGGCGCCATTGACACCTGCTTGCGCTCCTGCTTGCGCTCCGGCGTTCTGCCGCAGGTCTTCCATGAGCCGCTGGGCGGCTTCCTGCACAGGCGGCAACGCCGTGGCCGTGCCCCAGGAGCCGGCGGTCAGGTGCTGGGGCGCGGCGGTGGTGTCACCCAGCACAATTTCCACCGCCGCCACCGGCGCGCCGAGCGTGCGCGCCACCGTCAGCGCAATGGCGGTGCGAATGCCCTGTCCCATCTCGTGGCCGCCCACGGCCACCCTCACCGTGCCGTTGGCGCTCAGCCGCACCTTGGCAACAGCCGGTGCGATGGCCGCCTTGTAGGCACCGGCCGCTACGCCCCATCCGATGAGGCTGCCGTCGGCCGCGCGCATCGAGCGCGGTGTCATCGTGCGGCGCGCCCAGCCGAAGGCGGTGCTTCCCTTGATTAGGCATTCGGCCAGGTGGCGCGAAGAAAAGGGCTTGCCGCTGATCGGGTCTGCAGCCGCATCGTTCGCGAGGCGGAACGCGACAGGATCGCGGCCGAGCGCATAGGCCATCTCGTCGACCGCGCTTTCGAATGCAAAGGCGGCCGGATGCTCGAACGGCGCGCGCATGTAGCCGGGCGTCTGCACATCGGTGCGCACGAGCCGCTCGCGGCCCAGGAAGTTGCCGATGCCGTAGAGCCGCGAGGTGATCTCGGTGCCGCTCGACGGAAACAGGTCGTGCCGCGAGGTCTGCTGGTCGATCTCGTGGATGGCCGCCGTCAGCTTGCCGTTGCGGTCCGCGCCCAAGCGCACATGATGGCGGCTCGCCGGCCTGAAGCTCGCGTTGTGGAACAGCTGGCTGCGCGAGAGAACGAGCTTCACCGGCTGCCCCAGCGCACGCGCCACCATCGCGACCAGCGCGGTGTGCGATTGCAGCGAGTTCTTCTGGCCGAAGCCGCCGCCCACGGTGGGCGACAGCACGCGCACCTTGGCGGGCTCGATGCCGAGCTGCTTGGCGAGGCCGTGGCGCACGCCTTCGGCATTCTGGGTGGGCTCGCGAACGGTCAGCACGCCGTCGGCGCTCCACTCGGCCACGGTCGCGATGATCTCCATCGGGTTCTGGTGCTGGGTCGGCAATTCGTAAGACGCGTCCACCGTGAATGCAGCGCCCTGGAGCGCAGCCTCCGCATCGCCTGCGCGCCGGTCCGCGAACATCGGCTGCGGCAGCAATGCCGATTGCGCCTGCGGCTGGGCATCGGGCGCATCAATGCCGGCTACGAAGGGCACGGCTGAATAGGTCACGACCACAAGAGCAGCAGCCTCGCGCGCAGCCTCCAGCGTGTCGGCAACCACCATCGCTACGGTCTGGCCGCGGTAGGCGATTTGCGGCGAGCGCAGCGGATAGAAGCTCTGGAAACCGAAGCCACCGCCCATCAGGAAGCCCCCTGTGTCGAAAGTGCCGACGTTCTCGTGCGTGAACACCTGCCGAACACCGCGCACGCGCTGCGCCGCGGCAGTGTCGATGCCGGTAATGGTGCCGCGTGCAATGCGCGAAGGCACCAGCGCAGCGTGCAGCAGCCCGGCGCGCGCATCGTCCGCCGCATAGCGCGTGGCGCCGCGCACCTTGTCGCGCGCGTCGACACGCTCGGCACCCGCGCGAGGCGTGTTCCGTGGCGCTGTCTTGAGGTGGGTTGCCATCTTCAATTCCTTTCCCTGGCCAGCATCAGCGCATCGGTCACCGTTTCGATGCCTAGCGCCACCTTGAATGCGTTGTGCTCGAGCGGCCTTGCGCCCTCGAAGGCAAGCTCGGCGGCACGCCGCGCGGCGGCCCGCGTGAACGGCTGGCCGACCAGGCTGCGCTCCGCCTGCACGGCGCGCCACGGATGCGTGGCCACGCCGCCGAGCGCAATGCGCGCGTCGGCCACCCGGTTGCCCCTGATCTCCAGTGCAACCGCTGCCGATGCAAGTGCAAAGGCATAGGACTCGCGGTCGCGGATCTTGTGGTACGTGGAGCCGCGGCCGATGGGCCCGCGCGGTATGCGAATGCGCACGATCAGTTCGTCGACCGCGAGCACCGTTTCCAGGTGCGGCGTGGTCCCCGGCGCGCGATGCAATTCGCGCACCGGCACCGTGCGTTCGCCGCGCGGGCTCACAGTGTCGACCAGCGCATCGAAGGCCACCAGCGCAACCGCCCAGTCGCCCGGATACACGGCCACGCAGGCTTCGCTGCCGCCAAGCACCGCATGGCCGCGGTTCTGGCCGCCCAGTGCCGCGCAGCCGCTGCCGGGCACGCGCTTGTTGCAAGCGAATTCGGGCCCGCCGCGAAAGTAGGCGCAGCGCGTGCGCTGCAGCAGGTTGCCGCCCACCGTCGCCATGTTGCGCAGTTGCTGCGAGGCGGCCTTCCAGAGCGATTCCGACAAGGCCGGGAATTCGCGCTGCACCGTGGCGTTCTCGGCCACGTCGCTCATGACCGCGAGCGCGCCGATGCGCAGTTCGCCGCGGCTCGACGTATCGACTTCGCGCAGCCCTTCGATGCGGGTGATGTCGACCACGGTGGCCGGCGCTTCCACGCCGAGCTTCATCAGGTCGAACAGCGTGGTGCCGCCTGCGAAGTAGCGTGCGCCGGGCTGGTGCCGGGCCAGCAGTTGCACGGCTTCGCCGGTGCTGCGCGGGCGGAGGTAGGCAAAGTCATGCATGGCGGCGGCCCTCCATGCGGCCTTCGATGCGAAGCACTTGCGGCGCCGCCTCGCGGATTGCTTCGACGATGCCGGTGTAGGCACCGCACCGGCAGATGTTGCCGCTCATGTATTCGCGGATCTGCGCCTCGCTGGTGGCGTGGCCCTCGCGCACGCAGGCAATGGCCGCCATGATCTGGCCGGGGGTGCAGTAGCCGCATTGCAGCGCATCGTGGTCGAGAAAGGCCTGCTGCATCGGGTGCAGCGTGCCGTCGGTCGGCTCGATGCCCTCGATGGTGGTCACGGCGCAGCCGTCGGTCTTCACGGCCAGCGTCAGGCACGAGGCGACGCGGCGGCCGTCCACGTGCACTGTGCAGGCGCCGCACTGGCCGTGGTCGCAGCCCTTCTTGGCGCCCGTAAGGCCAAGTTGCTCGCGCAGCACGTCGAGCAATGACGCGCGCGGCTCCAGCTTCAGTTGATGGGGCGTGCCGTTGATGGTGACGCGGGTCTCCTGGGAGCCGGCGCCGGAGGGCGGTGCCGCGCTGCCGGTTTCCGCAGCCGTGCCAGTGGCGGCCGAAGCGGCGGCACCCGCGCTGGCCGCGGTGGTCATCATGAATGTTCGGCGGTTGAGGGTATTGAGGGCTGGCACCGGGCCTGCCGCGTTCTGCTGGAGTTGGTTCATGGGGCTTCTCTTTTTTGTCGGTCTTCAGAATTCGCGCCCGAGGCGCGCATCGATCGAGACCGGCCCGCCGCCGCGCGCAGCGATGCAAAGCGCGGCGAAGACCAGCATCAGCGGGTATTCGTAGCCACGGTCGATCCAGGGGAAGGTTGGCGCCAGCAGGTAGCAGATGACCAGCATCTGCACCACTACCATCGGCGCGACGATGCGCGTCAGGAAGCCCAGCGCCAGCATCAGCCCGCCCACGCCTTCAAGCAGCGCGATGAACCACCCGATCAGCGGTGCGCCGGGCAGGTGCAGCACGTTGGCAATGAGGTTGACCGAGCCGGCCATCGGGTCGGCCATGCTGCCGTGGCTGCGGCCAAGCAGCTTGGGAATGCCGTGGGTCATGAGCATCAGCCCGAACGCGATGCGCAGCAGCGCATAGCTCAACGGCTCCAGCCGGTCGTAAACACCGCGCAGCCGGGGAAAGATCAGTTGCATGAGGTCGCTCCTTTGAATGTCGAAGGGGTGAGCGGAAAGTCTCTCTGTTCTGCCGGGGCGAATAAATACGCAAATCTCGCCAATACAATTCAAGGAGACTCAACAATCGAAGAGACCCATGGACCGCTTCGACGCCATGCAACTGTTCACCCGCATCGTCGATCTGGGCAGCTTTACCCAGGCCGCGGCAGCGCTCGACATTCCGCGTGCCACGGCCACACATGCCATCAAGGAGCTGGAAGCCAGGCTGCACGTGCGCCTCTTGGAGCGCACCACGCGGCAGGTGCGCACCACAGTCGACGGCCAGGCCTTCTACGAGCGTTGCCGCCATCTGCTGCGCGAACTGGAAGACGCGGAGTCTTCGCTGTCGGAGCTGGCGGTCAACCCGCGCGGGCGCCTGCGCATCGACATCCACGGTGCGCCGGCCCAAGCCATCGTGCTGCCGCGCATTCGGGAGTTTCACGAGCGCTATCCGCACATCGAGCTTGTCATGGGCAGCGGCGACCGGCTGGTGGACCTGCTGCGCGAGGGCGTCGACTGCGTGGTGCGCGCGGGCGAACCCAAGGATTCATCGCTTGTTACCCGCCGCCTGGCGCTGCTGCCGCAAGTGACCTGCGCAAGCCCGGGCTACCTGGCCGAATACGGCACGCCCACGCAGCCAGCCGAGCTTGCGAGGCACCTGGGCGTCAATTTCTTCTCGGCTTCGAGGCCCGAGGTGTTTCCGTACGAGTTCATGGTGGACGGCAAGCTCGAAACGTACATGCTCAAGGACTGGATCAGCGTGAACAACGCCGACCTCTACAAGATCTGCGCCGAACAGGGCTGCGGAATCATCCAGGTGCCGCGCTTCAGCGTGGAGCGCCAGTTGCACGAGGGCTCGCTGGTCGAGATATTGGCGCACACGCCCTGCCCGCCCATGGTCTATTCGGTGCTGTACCCGCACCACCGGCAGCTGTCGCCGCGGGTGCGGGTGTTCATCGACTGGATTGCGCAGCTCTATGCGGAGCGCTTCGGCACGGCCGCGTGAACACGCATCGGAGTCACCGTGCGGTCATAGGGGCGACCTAGCATCCCGCTGGCCTCTGCCTCCCCCTTTTCCGACCAGGACTGCTGCACTCCACGCGATGTACCCCGGCGAACGTCTCAATGGGTACAGCCATCTGCTGGGCCTGGTGCTTGCCCTTGTGGCCACCGTTCTCTTTCTTGCCAAGACCTTGCCCACGGGTGATGCCGCGCGCATTGGCGGTGCGCTGGCGTTCTCGCTTTCGGCCGTGCTGCTGTATGCCGCATCCACGCTGTTCCACAGCACGCGCGGGCCGCTGAAGCGCTTTTGGGAGCGGGCCGACCACTGCGCCATCTACCTGCTGATTGCGGGCACCTACACGCCCTTTGCACTCGTCACGCTGCAGGGCATCTGGGGCTGGCTGCTGCTTGCCGCGGTGTGGAGCGCCGCGTTCTTCGGCATCGGGCGCGAACTGCTGCAGCCGGACAGCGCGGTTTCCAAGCCCCCGCTGGCGCTCTACATCGGCATGGGCTGGCTCGGCGTGCTGGCTGCCGCGCCCCTGGCGGCGCGGCTCGACGGCGGCGGCCTGGCCTGGCTGCTGGCGGGCGGCGTGCTCTACACGGTGGGCACGGTGTTCTACCGAAACCGGCGCGGCTTCCGGCATGCGCACGGCACCTGGCACCTGTTCGTGCTGGCGGGCACGGTGAGCCATTTCATCTCGGTGGGCCGGTACGTTCTCTGACCAAGAAAATAAGCATTTTTCATTACCTTCCGGTCCAGCTTGGCGCAAGGTGTGCAAAATGCGCCCATGCCAAATATTGCCTCCATCCTCAAAACCGAGATTTCCCGTGTCGCCCGCAAGGAAGTTCGCACAGAGATCGAAACGCTGAAAAAAGCTTCCACGCACCATCGCGCCTCGATCGCCGCTCTGCGCCGACAGGTCGAGAAGCTGGAGAAGGAACTGCGGCGCGCGCTGAAGATGTCTTCGAGTGCCCCCACCGCGGGTGATTCGGACGATGGCGCCGAATCTGGCCCGTCGCGCCGGTTCAGCGCCACCCGGCTGGCCGCGCACCGCGAAAAGCTCGGCCTCTCGGCGGCGGCTTATGGAAAGCTGGTGGGCGTTACCGGCCAGACCATCTACAAGTGGGAACAAGGCAAGGCGCGGCCGCGCAAGGCACAACTGGAGGGCCTGGCATCGGTGCGGGGCCTGGGCCGGCGCGAAGTGGCGGAACAGCTGAACGCGGAATAGTTCACTTTCGCGCGCTACAGCGCAAGCCGCCCGGCGGGTACAGTTCCGGCACTCATTTTTCCGGTTCGTTTCCGCCCCGTATTCCCATGTCCAATCTCATCGTGCACGGCGGTACGCCGCTTCGCGGCCGCATCACTCCCTCCGCCAACAAGAACGCCGTGCTGCCGGTGCTGTGCGCCACCCTGCTTACGCGTGAGCCGCTGCGGCTGCACGGCGTGCCCGACATCACCGACGTGCGCAAGATCCTCGACATCTTCCGCAGCCTGGGCAGCGAAGCGCGCATGGACCACGCCACCGGCACGCTGGAGCTGCACCACCGCGACACGGCGTTCGATGCCTCACGCGACCGGCTGCCCGAGGAAATGCGCTCGTCGATCATGCTGGTGCCTCCGCTCCTGGCGCGCTTCGGCATTGCGCGTCTTGAAGACAACGTCAAAGGCTGCACGCTGGGCGTGCGCGAGATCGATCCGCACGTGGATGTGTTCCGCCGCTTCGGCGGCAAGGTGGAGCGCGCCAGCGGCTCGCTGCTCGTGCGGTGCGAGGGGCCTCTGGCGCCCACCGAGCACTGGCTCGACTACGCCTCGGTCACCACCACCGAAAACTTCGTGCTGTGCGCGGCGGCGGCCAGGGGCACGTCGACGCTCACCAACGCAGCGTCAGAGCCGCATGTGCAGGAGTTCTGCCGCTTCATGACAATGCTGGGCGTGCGCATCGAGGGCATCGGCACCTCGCGGCTCACGGTGCACGGCGGCAATGACCTCGGCGGCGGAGAGTTCCGTTTCGACGAAGACTTTCATGAGATCACCACCTTCCTGGCGCTGGGCGCCATCACCGGAGGCGACGTGGTCGTGCGCAACAGCGCACCCGAAAACTTTCCGCTGATCGATCGCACCTTCGCCAAGTTCGGCGTCACGGTCACGCACCAGGACGGCTGGTCGCGCGCCACCTGCACCGGCCCGTTGAAGGTGCAAACGCCCTTCACGAGCAACGTGCTCACCAAGGTGGAGGCCGCGCCGTGGCCCTACTTTCCGGTCGACCTGCTGCCCATCTTCATTGCGCTGGGCGTGCGTGCCCAGGGCAATGCGATGTTCTGGAACAAGGTGTACGACGGTGCCCTGGGCTGGACCAGCGAGCTCTCCAAGTTCGGCGCGCATGTGTTCTCGTCGGACCCGCACCGGCTCATCAGCTTTGGCGGCAGCCCGCTGACGCCGGCCGTGGTCGAGAGCCCCTACATCATCCGCGTGGCCATTGCGCTCTTCATGGTGGCGGCCAGCATCGAAGGCCGCTCCGAAATCCGCAACGCCGCGCCCATTCGCCGCGCCCACCCGCGCTTCGTCGAGAACCTGCGCAGCCTGGGCGTGCAGGTCGAGTGGACGAGCGAAGAATAAGTACGTGAACAAGCGCCGGGCTCAGCCCCGCAGCGCGTTCACCACGATGCGCGCCGCCGATGCGATGACGTCGTTGCGCGCCGGCGCATCCTCCTTGGGAAAGGTGAGGTACACCGCCAGCACCACCGGCGCACCCGAGGGCGGCCACAGCACGCCGGTGTCGTTGTTGCTGCCGTAGGAGCCGAGGCCGGTCTTGTCGCCCACCTTCCAGTCGGCCGGCACGCCGGCGCGGATGCGGGTCGCGCCGGTGGTGTTGCCCAGCAGCCAGGTTTCGAGCTGGCTGCGTTGCGCAGCGCCGAGCGCGTCGCCCAGCACCAGCCGCTGCAGGCTTGCGGCCATCGCCTCCGGCGTGGTCGTGTCGCGCAGGTCGCCCGGAATGGCACTGTTGAGTTCGGTCTCCCAGCGGTCGAGCCTGAAGGTCTGGTCGCCGATGGAGCGCGCGAACGCGGTCACCGCGGCAGGCCCGCCAAGAATCTTCATCAGCAGGTTGGCGGCGGCGTTGTCGCTGTACTGCATGGTGGCCGCGCACAGGGCTGCAACCGTCATGCCCTCTGCCAGGTGCCTGCCAGTGATGGGCGAATTGGGCAACAAGTCGCTCTTGCCGTAGCGCACGTGGCGCTCCAGCAGGCTGCCGTCACGCGCGCTGCGCGCGAGGATGGCTGCGGCCAGCATGGTCTTGAAGGTGCTGCACAGCGCAAAGCGTTCGGTTGCGCGGTGCTGCACGCGCGCGCCGCTGCCGGTGTCCAGCGCGGCCACGCCGAGCCGCCCGCCCACGGAGCTTTCGAGCGCCGCGAGCTGCGCCTCGGCCGATGTGGCCTGCTGCACTTTCGCAGACCAGGCGGTGCAGGCGCTGGCCAGCGGCAGCGCGGATGCGGCAAGCAGGAAGATGCGGCGATTGGCGGAGAGTTTCATTTGTCTGTTTTTTCAGCGAGTGGATGGAACGAGGGGAATCGTAGGAGCGCCACCTCGCAAGCTCCAGCGGCAGGCGGCGCAACCGCGTCTCTCCTGTATCGGGTGTAACGGCACAATTCATTCAACTTTTTGGTTGAATAACTTTTGCGGGGCGATTATATTCAACCTCATGGTTGAACTAGACGACGAACGGCTCGACGCCGTGTTCCATGCCCTGGCCGACAGCACGCGGCGCACGATGCTGCAGCTGCTGGCGCAGGGCGAGTGCAGCGTGGGCGAACTCGGGGCGCCGTTTCGAATGTCCTTTGCGGGCGCCTCCAAGCACGTCAAGGCGCTCGAGCGCGCCGGCCTGGTCTCCCGCACGGTGCAGGGCCGCGCGCACGTCTGCCGGCTGGAGCCGGCGGCGCTCGCATCGGCCAACGCATGGCTGCGGTACTACGAAGGCTTCTGGAACAGCCATCTGGACGCGCTGGAGCAGGAGCTGCGGCGCGACAACGCATCCCGCAAGTGAAGTTCTTTCCCTTCCCTTCTTCAAGGAGCAAACGATGACGACAAGCAGCCTCGGAACCCTGATCGAACCCGGCACCGTGCGCATGGAGCGCACGCTGCCCGCGCCGGTAGAGCGCGTGTGGGCCTATTTCGTCGACCCCGACAAGCGCGCGAAGTGGCTGGCCGGCGGCACCATGGCCGAGAAAAGCGGCGGCGTGTTCGAACTGCGCTTCGACCACACCAGCCTTTCCGGCGAAGTGGCGCCCGATCGCTTCGCCGAGTGCCGCAGCCCCATCTCCCAGAAATCGAGGCTTGTGGCGCTCGAGCCACTGAAGCGCCTGACCATCAGCTGGGGCAGCGAAAGCGCCACCGCATCCGAGGTGAGCTTCGAGTTCACGCCCCGGGGCGATTCAACGCACCTCGTGCTCACCCATCGCCGCCTGCCCGACCGCAAGGAAACACTCAGCGTTTCGAGCGGCTGGCACGCGCATCTGGACGTGCTCGACGACGTGCTGCACAAGCGCACGCCCCGGGGGTTCTGGAGCAACCACGCGGCGCTCGAAAAAGCCTACGAGGCCCGTCTTCCGGCCTGAACCGGAGTCGGATGGCGACTACAGGCAAGCGGCCCCGCTTGCGTTAAGGTGCGGTGCATTCGCAGACTCCGAAGCACCCCCATGACCACCCCCTCCTCCGCACCGGCCCGCAAGCATTTCTCGATGATCCGCGGCTTTCACCTGGCCGATGCGTTCACGCTCGGCAATGCCGCGTGCGGCGTGGGCGCGGTGTTCCTCGCCATGGCCTTCATGGCGAGCCAGTCGCTTGCGCAGTTCCTGTGGGCCGCTGCGCTCGCGCCCGCCGCCTTCGTGTTCGACGTGTTCGACGGCCGCATTGCGCGCTGGCGGCAAACCCACTCCGCCCTGGGGCGCGAGCTCGACTCGCTGGCCGACGTGATCTCGTTCGGCGTGGCGCCCGCCGCGCTCGCCTTCGCGGCGGGCCTGGACGGCGGCTGGGACTGCGTGCTGCTGATCTACTTCGTCGGCTGCGGCGTGAGCCGGCTCGCACGCTACAACGTCACGGCCGAAGCGCTTTCCGCGGGCGCCGACAAGGTCAAGTACTTCGAAGGCACGCCCATTCCCACCAGCGTGGTGCTCGTCGGCGTGCTGGCCTTGGCTGCCTGGCAAGGCCGCATCGGGGATGCGGTGTGGGGCGGCGCATGGGTGCTCGGCCCGTGGCAATTGCATCCGCTCACGCTGCTCTTCGCGCTGTCGGGCACGCTGATGATCAGCAAGACGCTGCGCATTCCCAAGTTCTGACCCTCCATCCGCTGAAAGGAGACCCTTCAATGCTGAAGCTGTATTTCGATCCGCAAAGCCGCTCCCAGGTGGCGAAGTGGATGCTCGACGAAGCCGGCGTGGAATACGAGATCGTGCCGACCCTCATCCGCGAAAAGGCCCACAAGAAACCCGAATACCTGAAGATCAACCCCGCGGGCAAGCTGCCGGCGCTGGTGGACGGCCGCACGCGCGTGTTCGAGAACGCGGCCATCTGCATGTACGTGGCCGACAAGTTTCCGCAGGCACGGCTGGCGCCGCCCCTGGATTCGCCCGACCGCGGCCGCTACCTGTCGCTCATGGTCTATTCGACGGCGCAGCTGGAACCCTCGATGGGCGACAGCATGCTGGGGGTGCGCAGCAACAACAGCGCGCGCGGCTGGACCAACTTCGAGCAGGCCAAGGACGCGGTGGAGCGCGAGCTGGGCGAAGGCCCGTATCTCTTCGGTGCGCGGTTCACCGCGGCAGACGTGATGATCGGCTCGATGTTCATCTGGCACCGTGCTTTCGGCGGGCGCTCCAACCGGCCGAAGATCGATGCCTACATCAACCGGCTCCAGGCCCGGCCCAAGGGCATGAAGTTCGGCTGAGGTTGATTCACACCGCATGGCACAAGCACAATTCCCCCATGGCGCGACCGCCGGCCTCGACCAGCTGGTGAGCATTGCCGCCGCGCAGCCGCTGGCGCCGGCCTGCGATCACTTCTACTTTCTGCGCCACGGCCAGACCGGCCGCAATGCGCAGCGCATTTTCCAGGCCGTGGACGAGCCGCTGAGCGAGCTCGGGCTCCAGCAGGCGGCCCGCGCCGCCCAGCTGCTGGCCGGTGAGCCGATCCGCACCATCGTCTGCAGCGACGCGCGGCGCGCCCATGACACGGCGCATACCGTTGCCGCCGTGCTCCGCATCGAGCCCACGCCGCAGGCCGCACTGCGCGAGCGCAACTTCGGCGCACTCATCGGCACCTCGTCGGTCAACATCGACTGGGCCTGCGAGCCCGACGGCGGCGAAACCCTTGCGCAGTTCGTGGCGCGCAAAAGGCAGGCGCTCGACGAAGCGCTGGCGCAGCCCGCGCCGGTCCTGGTGGTGGCCCACGGCGGCACGCTCTACGCGCTGGCCGCGCTGATCGGCGTGCCCATCGACCTGGGCCTGCTCGGCAATGCGCAGCCATTGCGTTTTTCGCGCAGCGGCCCTACATGGGCTGTAACGCCGCTGCTGCGGCATGCCGACGGGGATTCCGCCCTGGCGTAGACGGCCGGGCGCACACTGTTCGGCGTTCACACCAACCGACAGCCATGGAATTCAAGGACTACTACAGCGCCCTGGGCATCGACCGCACCGCGTCGGAAGACGAGGTGCGCAAGGCCTATCGCAAGCTCGCGCGCAAGTACCACCCGGACGTCAGCAAGGAAGCCGACGCCGAGAAGCGCATGCGCGACATCAACGAAGCCAACGACGTGCTGCGCGACAAGGAAAAGCGCGCCGCCTACGACGCATTGGCCGACCGCGTGGCCCGCGGCGGGCACCCCGAGGGCGACTTTCAGCCGCCGCCGGGTTGGGACACGGGCTTCGAATTTCACCGCGGCCCGGGGCAAGGGCCGGCCGACCACGCGGAGTTCAGCGACTTCTTCTCATCGCTCTTCGGCGAAGCCGAGCGGCGCGGCGCCGCAAGGCGCAACTACCGCGCGCGCGGCGAAGACCATCATGCGGCCATCGAGATCTCCCTTGAAGACGCGCTCAACGGCGCCGAGCGCGAGATCACGCTGCGCGCGCAGGAAATCGACGCGCAGGGCCGCCCCGCGCTCAAGACGCGCACGCTCAGCGTCAAGATCCCGCCCGGCATGCATCCGGGGCAGTTCATCCGGCTTGCCGGACGGGGCATGCCCGGCCATGGTGGCGAGCTGGCCGGAGACCTGTACCTGGAAGTGCGCATTGCGCCGCACAGGCTCTACCGCGTCGAAGAGCGCGACCTCTACATGACGCTGCCCGTCACCCCGGCCGAAGCCGCGCTTGGTGCGCAGGTGAAGGTGCCGGTGCCCACCGGCGGTGCGGTCGAAGTGACCGTGCCGCGCAACGCGCGCAGCGGCCTCAAGCTCAGGCTCAAAGGCCGCGGCCTGGGCGGCAAGCAGCCCGGCGACCTGTACCTGCTGCTCGACATTGCCCTGCCCCCGGCCGACAGCGAGGCCGCCCGCAAGGCCTACGAGCAACTGGCGCAGGCATCGGCTTCGTTCAACCCACGCCATCATCTGGGAGTGTGAGCATGGCGACCGTTTCCGTCACAACAGCCATCAGCGCGTCGCAGCCGCTCGCCGCGAGCGAGCTGGCCCATGCCTGCGGCGCCGACACCGAATGGGTGGTGCAACTCGTCGAGGTCGGCATCGTGCAAATTTCTACCGCCGAGGCGCCGCCCGAGCGCTGGCAGTTTTCGAGCAGCGACCTGCAGTGCGCGCTCGAGGCGCGCCGGCTGGAGCGCGACTTTGGCGTGGGGCTGGACGCCGCCGCGCTGATTCTCGACCTGCAGCACGAGGTGCGGCGGCTCAAGGCCGTGATTCGCGCGCACGGCTTGCGCTAGCCGGCAGCGTCCTCAGCCTCAATCTCGGCGTCAGGCGGATTTGCCGCGCCCGGTCTTCTTCGAGGCCTCGGCGCGCGGCGTATTCACGGGCGCCGCGGCGCCGGCACCGTTCAATTGGTCGACCCACAACAGGGTGTCGACGTAGGTCATGAAGCGGTTGAGGTATTCCGGCGACAAATCGCGCATCAACAGCAGCGACCGGTGCACCAGGTGGTGCGAGTTGAGCGGGCCGGCGTTGTCGGGCACCTTGGCGAGCGACTGGGTCAGCCGCCGCTCGGCGCTGAGCCGCGACCAGGTGCTCTTGAAGAACTTGAGGGTCTTCAGTTCGGCGGGCGCCGGCGCAAGGCCGTGCAGCGTGTCTTCTGCCGGCGCCGCGGTGCTGCCGCCGATGTCCGGTGCATGCCGCGCAATATGGTCGACCAGCTCCGCCAGCGCGCCGCGAGCGGGTGCGCCTGCAGGCAGTCGTTTCGCGGCAGCGAGCGCCGGGGGACCGTCGGTACCCTGGGCCTTTTCAAGATTCTTGCCGTAGGCCGCAGTCAGGCTGACGAGCTTCTCATCGAGGATGCGCCTCGCCTCGCCCTGGTGGGCGACCGCTCGCCGGGCCAGCGCCTCCATGAAATGAAAGCGCACCGGGTCCGCGCGATGCCGCCCCTGCGCACGCCAGGTGCCGATCATCTCGATGGGATCAATGGGCTCGCTCACGGCCGCTTCGTGGTGGCGTTGGATTGCCTTGGCGTGGGCGCCATTTCCACACGCCGGTTTTTCGAGCGGCCTTCGGCATCGGCATTGGACGCGACCGCCTGCTCGGAGCCGAACGCAGCGGCAAACACCGACGACGAGGGAATGCCCTCTTCGATGAGCGCCCGCGTGACCGTCAATGCGCGCTGGGCCGAGAGCTCCCAGTTGTCGGCGAAGGGGCGGTTGCCGTCCTTCGACTGCCGCATCTGCCGGTCGTCGGTGAAGCCGCTCACCATCAGCACCTCGTCCCGCGCCTTGAGGTAGGCCGCCACCGGCGCGGCCAGGCTCTTCAGCAGCTGGCGGCCTTCGGGCTGAAGATCGGCGGAATTGAAAGCGAACAGCACGCTGCCGCTGATGCCGATGCGCCCGTTGTTCAGCGTGACGCGGCCCGCCGCGAGCGGCCCGGCCAGGGCTTGTTCGAGTGCTTCGCGGCGCTGCGTTTCGGCCTGCCGCTGCTGCACTTCGGCCTCGAGCTTGGCGGCAAGATCCAATTGCATGCCGAGCGCGCCCACGAGAATTAGCACAAAGGCACCGACCAGCCCCGCCATCAGGTCGCCGAACACCGCCCATACCGGAACGGTCGGCTCCAGGCCGCCGTCGGCTTCTTCACTCATCATGCTTCGCTGCCCACGGCGGCTTGCCGGCTGGCAATCTGCTGCAGGTCTTCGACGATCTGCTTCTGCGACATGATGCTCAGGTCGATGACCTCTCGCGCCTGCGCAACGTAGTAGGCCAGTTGCTCATCGCTGCGCGCAATGGACTTGCCCAGCGCGCCTTCAACGCGCTGCAGATGCGCCACCAGCTTGTCGTTCGATTCGCTGAAGAGCTGCACCGCAAAACCGAAGGCTTCGCCAAGGCTTGCCACCTCGACCGCGCTGCCGGTGATTTGCGCGGCGACGCTCTCGAGCTTTCCGGTTTCGGCCTCGACCTTTTCGGTGAAGCGGCTGCCCACGCGTTCGAGCACGTCGGCCGAGGCGCCGACCAGCGCATCGACCGCCGAGCGCTGCTCGGTGGAGGCGTGGTTCACGGCGTCGAGAAGGGTGCCGAGCGTTTCCATGATGCGGCTGCGCTCTTCCAGCATTGCGTTGTCGCGCGCCATGCTGTCCGAGAGCTTCTGCCGCAGCTCAGCCACCACTTCGGCCGCAACGCGCGGCGCTTCTGAAGCGGCTTGCAGCAGCTGGGCGATTTCTTCGACCGTGCCCTTCGCATGCGCTTGCGCCTGCGCCGACATGTCGCGCGCAGTTTCCGCCAGCGTTTCGAAGAGCTGTTGCTGCTGGCTGGCCGTGTTCGCGCCGGCCTGCTGCCACTCCTGCTGCAGCGATGCAGCCATTGACGAGAGCGCCTCGGTCCATGCCGACAGCCGCTGCTCGTCGCGCGATGCCATGTCGGTTTGCAGGCTGGCATGGGCCTGGTCGACCGTGCGCAGCAGCGATGCGGAGTGCTGCTCGAAGGTGGCCGCGGCCGCCGCGAGGGACTGTTGCGTGTCGCCCGACAGCTTCTCGCTGGCGCGCTGGTGCTCTGCGAGCGCACTGCCCCATGTGTCGGAGACGCTGCCCACGGTGCTCTCGAGCCGCGCGGACACGCTCTCCACCAGCGAGGCCGAGCGCTGCTCGAAGGTTTGAGCAAAGCGCTCCTGCGAAACGCGCAAGTCGCTGGCCAGCGCCTCATTGCTGCGCTGGTGTTCGGCCAGCGCTGCCTTCCAGGTATCTGCCACGGTGGCCGTGGTGGCCTCGAAGCGGCTCGAAAGCCCTTCGAGCTGCTGCTGCACCGTGTGCGCGACCGTGCCGTGCAACGAAGCCGTCTCGCGGGCGATGCCGGCCATGGTGGCTTCGACGACTGGCTGGATCGTTGCGCCGGCAATGCGGGCGCTTTCGGTCAGGCTTTGCTTCAGCGATTGATCCACCGATGAGGCCAGGCCGGCGTACACCGCCTCGGCCTTGCTGTGAAAGTGCTCCTGGCTGGTGATCAGGCGCTCGTTCAATGCCTGGCTCTGCCGCTCCATGGCGGCCAGCATGGCTTGCAGCTGGTCGACCAGCACAGGCATGGCCTGGGCCTGCCGCTCGAGCAGCTGGAACGACGCCTCGCGCTGATGCGCCAGCGAGTACACGCGCAAGCTGGTCGCAATCTTCGTGTCGAGCAGTTGCCCGGCCTGCAGCCGCTCGCGCCGGCACAGCGCAGAGGCCAGGCCCAGCATCGCCGACGCGGCCACGCCTGCCACCGAGGTGCCGAACGCCAGCCCCAGGCCTTTCACGGGCGCGGAGAGCGAGGCGCGGATGGCCGGCAGGTCGGTTGCGCTTTCCAGCGCCATGCCGGTGCCGTTCAGCGTCACCACCATGCCGAGAAAAGTGCCCAGCATGCCCAGCAGCACCAGCAGTCCGGCGAGGTACGGCGTGAGCGAGGGGCCGGGCAAGCCGACGCGCTCGCCCTCGATGCGCAGGCGCACCGCGTTGCGCAGCGACGGATGCAGCTGCTCCAGCCACGAACCCAGGTTGGCCGGGGCTTCGGTCAACCGCGCCGCGGCACCGGCCAGGGTGGAGGTGGCCTGCCTGAAGCGATGCAACTCCACCACCCCCATCAGGTAGAACGCACCGACGAGCACCGTGATCGAAAGCGCCAGCGGATGGTTGGACCCGACGTACCCCGCGCCCACCCAGCAGACCGCGGCCAGGCCGGCGGCAAAAACAGCGTATTGAAGAAATCTAGTCATGGCACTCTGGTTGCCTCGCGAAAGGCTTCAAGGAGCCCTTCGACGGGTTGAAATCGGAAGTCCAGTTCGGCGAGCAGCACGTTCTTCATGTCCTTGCGGAACACATGCAGCCACTCGCCGGCCTGGGCCTCGCTGGCGGGTTCGGCTGCCGTCGACAGGCCGTCCTCGCTCAAGCGGGTGAAATGTTTTTCGAGCAGGGCGGGCACGCCGGCCAGAAGGCTGTGCTCGCGCGCAGCCAGCACCTGCTCCATGACCACGTCCACGGCGGCCAGCCGGGCCATGGCCGGCGACCTGGCCGCCAGCGCGGCCCGCAGGCGCCCGCGCAAAGGGCCGATGCCGGCTTCCATGGCTTGCTGCAACGCGAGGTAGCGGCGGCGAAACGGCGCGAACTCGGTCGCTGCCGCCAAGGCGACGTCGTCGGCAATGGCCTTGGCGAGCGCGGTGCGCGCACCGGCGCACTCCCGCTCCTCGGCGTTGGCGCCGGGCCGCAACCGGGAAGAAGCAGCCGCCGGAATGCCGTCCAGCGCCGCGGACAGTGAAATGGCATCGGTCCAGCCGAACCATTGGCTCAATCGGTCCGCGGTTGCTTGCCGGGGTTCGCGCAAGTCCGTATCGGCCAGTCGCGAAAGCAAGCGAACAAGCGCCGAACCATTGAAAACTGTGCGCTGTGAAACGTGCGCCATACCCCAGAACGAAAAACCTGGCAGTCTACACCGGCCACCCTCCCTGGACGCCTGCGCGGGCCCTGCCGCACAGTGAAACTTCCAGTAACACGGCTGGTGGTAACCGGGCGTTTTTCGGCGTCGAAACAGAGCCCTGCCCTTGCATCGACAGCCGGCTTTCCTTGCGGTGTGGCGTAAGTCCCAAGTTCTACCGGCGCTAGCCGCGCGCAGACTCGCCCATACCGGCCCATGGCCGGAAAAAAGCACAAGGAGCGGCATGGCCACGCTGGACCGGATTGCTTGTCACCGCTGCGGGCGCATTTGCCTGCATGCCGATGCGCCATGCCCCGGCTGCGGCGCGGCGCGGGTGGCGAGGCCCGCGGCGGCAGGCGCGACCGAGCCCTTCGTCGGGCGCCGCAGCGAGCTGCAGTTGCTGCACGACGCGCTCGGCGGCGCTCTTGCCGGGCGCGGGCGCGTGGTCATGCTCAGCGGCGAGGCCGGCATCGGCAAGACCCGGCTGGCGCAGGAAGCGGCAACGCTGGCCGTGCGGCGCGGCATGCTGACCTTGTGGGGCCGCTGCCTCGAGGAACCGGGCGCGCCGCCCTTCCTGCCCTGGACGCGCGCAATGCAGGCTTGCCTTCGGGCCTGCCGCGACGAGCGCCTGCCGGCACTGCTTGGCCGCGACGCCGCCGCGGCAGCCGAGATTGCGCCCGAACTCGCCGAACGGCTGCCCCCGGGCACCGCGGTGCCGGCCATCGGCGAAGGCGACCAGGCGCGCTTTCGGCTGTTTGCCGCGGTCGCGCACTTCTGGCGCCAGGTGGCCACCGTGCGCCCGCTGCTGCTGATTCTCGACAACCTGCACTGGGCCGATGCGTCGTCGCTGCGGCTCCTGGCGTTCATCGGGCAGGAGCTCGCCGAAAGCCGCATCGTGCTGCTCGGCTCCTGCCGCGAAGTGGACGTGTCGCGCCAGCACCCCCTGGCCGCAACGCTGGCCGAGCTGTTGAACACACGGCAGTTCTGCCGCCTGCCCCTGCAGGGCCTGAGCCTGGAAGAAACCGAGCGGATGGTCGCCGCGGCAAGCACGGTGACACCGCCCACTGCAGTCATCGCCACCATGCACCGGCGCACCGAAGGCAACCCGCTGTACCTGGTGGAGACGCTGCGCTTTCTGCTCCAGGGCCCCTGCGGAAACGATCCGCATGCAGCGGCAGCGCTGGTCGAAACCGTGCCGGGCGGCATTCGCGCGGTGATCGGCCGGCGGCTCAACCAGCTCTCGGCGCCCTGCTGCGACCTGCTCTCGATCGCCGCCTGCATCGGCCGCGACTTCGACCTGCCGCTGCTGGCCGATCTGGCCGGCCTCGGCGGCGAGGCCGAGCTGCTGGGCAGGCTCGACGAAGCGCTGGCGCACTGCATCATCGAGGTATCGCCTTCCGGCGCGCAATACCAGTTCAGCCACGTGCTGATCCGCGAAGTGCTCTACGACGAACTGCCCGCAACGCGCCGGGTCGCGCTGCATGGGCGCATTGCCGAGTCGCTCCAGGCGCGGCACGCCGGCGCTCCGGACGCCATGCTGGCACCCCTGGCCTACCACGCGGCCGCGGCATTGCCGGTGGGCAGCCCCGCGCGCGCGCTGGACATCGCGCAACGCGCCGCGGCGCAGGCCGTGACGGTGATGGCATACGAAGAGGCCTTGCGCTGCTACCGCCTCGCGCTGCAGCTGCAGGAGCGCTGGTTGCCGGCCGAGCGCGCGCGGCACGGCGCGCTGCTGCTGGCACTTGGGGCGGTGCAGATGCACGCCGGCGAGAACGACGCCGGTGCCGCCACCTTCATGGAGGCCGCCACGCTGGCGCGTTCGCTCGGCGACGCGGAGTTGTTCGCGCGGGCGGCGCTCGGCTTCGAGAACAACGGCTGGCGCATCAGCCGCCCTGGCGAAGAGGCGGCCGCCCTGCTCGAAGAGGCGCTGGCGACCGGCGATCGCTTCGACGCCGCACTGCGGGTCGACCTGCTTGCCGCGCTGTGCCGCGCCTGCATCTTCTGCGGCCGGCAGGAGCAGGCCAACGCGGCGCAGCGCAGCGCGGTGGCACTGGCGCGCGAACTCGCCATGCCGCAGCCGCTCTTCAAGGCGCTGGCCGCGATCCTGCCGGCGCGCGGCTACCCCGAGCAGCTCGACGAGCGCCTGCGCTGCGCATGCGAGGCCCTCGACGTGGCCGAACGCGCGGGCCATCTCGAATGGGTGGACGCGCTCACCGGCTGGTATTTCGGCGACCTGGTCGAGCAAGGGTCGCTCGACGCGGCCCGCTCGCTTGCGCAGGTGCACGCGCGGGTGGCCGACGCAATCCGCCAGCCCTTCATGCAGGCCATGGGGCTGGCCAGCCTCACCCTGCTTGCCGCCTACGAGGGCCGCTTTGCAGACTCCGAACGGCTGGCCGGCGAAACCTTCACGCTCGGGCAGCGCTTTCTCTCGGGCAATGCGCAAGGTGCCTACAGCCTGCAGATCTTCGTGCTGCGGCGCCAGCAAGGCCGGCTTGGCGAGGTGCTGCCGGTGCTGCGCGGGCTGGTGGGCAGCGTGCCGCGCAATAGCCTGTGGCAGCCCGGTCTCGCGCTGATCTGCACCGAACTCGATCTTCACGAGCCCGCCCGCGAGGCTTACGAAACACTCGCGGGCGACGGCTTTGCCGGCATTGCGCGCGACGGCATGTGGCTCACCAACATCGTCTTTGCCGCCGAGGTCTGCGCACGGCTTGGCGACCTGCCCCGCGCACCAGCGCTCTACCGGCTGCTCGCGCCCTATGCGGGGCGCAACGTGGTCACCGGCACCAACATTGCCTGCTTCGGCGCGGTGGACCGCTACCGCGGCATGCTGGCCGCCTTGATGGGCGACGACGAAAAAGCCGCGGCCCATTTCGCGGCCGCGGCCGCGTTGGACGAACAAGGCGGCAGCCGGCCGTGGCTCGCGCACAGCCGCTTCGAATGGGCGCGGTGGCTGGGCCGGCGCAGCGGCAACGGCGGCGACATGGCCGCCGCCACTGCACAGCTCGACGCGGCGCTGGCGATAGCGCGCGAACTCGGCATGGCCGGCCTCGCCCGGCGCTGCGAAGCGCTGCAGCGGGAGTTCGAAGGCGGCGCCGATGCATCGCCCGCCGCACCCGAGGGCCTGAGCCGGCGCGAGGTCGACGTGCTGCGGCTGCTCAGCGCCGGCCACACCAACCAGGCCATTGCCGAGCGCCTGTTCATCAGCCCGCACACGGTGGCGCACCATGTTCGGCACATTCTTTCCAAGACCGACTGCCGCAGCCGCACCGAAGCCGCGGCCTGGGCGCACCGCCATCGCGTCGCGTCCGCAGGCTCGGCGGCACCTGCCGGCCAGTAGCCGCGCGCACCGCAAATGGTCAATTCGGGCGATGCGTGCACGCCCGGCCCGTCCTATGGTCTGTCCCAGGCCCGGCGCCGCCGGGTCGACAACCGGAAGGAGTGCTTCGTATGCCCGCAACCCTGTATGAACGGCTCGGCGGTGAGGAGCGCATCCAGCGGCTCGTCACCGACGTGGTCGAGAACCACTACAGCAACCCGCTCATTCGCGCCCGCTTCGCCAACAGCAACCGCCCCGAGGTCGAGCGCCACGTGTTCGAGTTTCTCTGCGCCGGCAGCGGCGGCCCGCAGTGCTACACCGGCAAGGACCTGGTGACCGCGCACAAGGGCATGAACATCAACGAGCAGGAGCTGGTCGCCGCCATCGACGACATCCTCCAGGCGATGGCGAAGAACGGCTACGACCAAGCCGAGAAGAACGAAGTGGTCGCCATTCTTTATTCGCTCAAGGGCGATGTGGTGCGGCTGTAGGCAAGGCCGCGCTCCACGTCCGCGCCCCGGCGGCGCTTTCGCCGGTCACACGAGAAGGAAAAGACCATGACACGCCAACCATTTGTCGCCTGGGCCATCGGTGCCACGCTGCTTGCCGCCATTGCGACGAGTTGGGCCCAGACACCCGACCACCGGATGATTTCACCGGCCGACCTGAAATGGGCCGACGTTCCCTCGCTGCCGCCGGGCGCGAAACTCGCTGTGCTCGAAGGGCCGATGAGCGAAGCCGTGCCCTTTACGGTGCGCATCAGGGTGCCGGCCAACTACCGGATTCCGTCGCACTGGCATCCGGCTGTCGAGCGGGTGACCGTGCTCTCGGGCACCTTCCACATGGGCCTGGGCGACAAGCTCGACATGCAGAAGTCGATGCCCGTGACCGCCGGCGGCATGATGATTCTTCAGGCCAAGACGCCCCACTTTGCATGGACGCAGGAAGAAACGGTGGTGCAGCTTCACGGCACCGGCCCCTGGGGCGTGACCTACGTCAATCCGGCGGACGACCCGCGGTCGAAGTAGGCCCAGGGTTCAGGCCGCAACGGCCTGGCCCTGCACGGCCGGCGGACGCAATTCGTCGACCTCGATCACCACGTCGGCGGGCAGCCCGTTGCGCTGCGCCGCCTCGCGGATCATCTCGGCGCTGGGCGCCTCGTACAGGCAGTAGGTCTTCTTCTTGTCCGCGCTCAAAAACGAGTACAGCCAACGAACCCCGACATCGTCGTTGATGCGCATGATGCTGGCCGCCCCCTCGGGCGAGACCTCGAGTTGATCGGCAAAGGTGCGTTCGATCAGGTAGAGAGGCATGGCAGCTCCTTCGTGGGGGATGGAACAGCCATCCTAGAACTGGCAGCCGCCGGCGGCGCATGTGTTTGCCCCGCCCTGGCCGTTCGGACTACCCTGCGGCCTACCCATGCCGTTCAAAGCCACAAAGCAAAAAGCCGGACGGTGCGCTAGGCATCGTCCGGCTTTTTGTCTTGGCGGGAGCAAGCGGCGTTGTGCCGCTGCTCCGTGCCTGGCGTGATTTACAGGCCGGCTTGGCGCGTGAAGCTGCGAGCTTGCGAGGGAACCACGCTGCCTGCGAAGGCTTCGCGGCGCAGGTTCTGGCCGGGTGCGTGAGCGGCGGCAACGGCTTCGCTGCGAACTGCGGCGCGGTCGGCCGAAGCAGACAGCACGGGAGCCACGGTTGCCGAAGAGGCGTCGCTGTACACGTTGCCTTCGCGGGCTGCGGCGGCGGCCTGGGGTGCCACGTCGGCGCGGCTGTAACCGGACGTCAGGGGCTGCACGCCTTCGTACGTTTCTGCGTGGGCGCCAGCGGCGGCGAGCAGGGAGAGAGCGGCGGCGGCGAGGATGTTCGAGGTCTTCATTTCAATTTCCTTCTTGATTGGGCTTTGGATGCCCTGAAGTTTGCACCACGATTACAAGGGAAAACCCTAGCCAATCGAATCGCAGTGTTCATGAAACTGAAACAATGACGGGGAACTTTCCGACGAGAGGGCAAAAGTGCACATCTCGTTTAAGAAATTTAGCTCAACCTGCGTATTTTTTCTCTAGCTGGTCGAGCTCGGGTTTTCGGACCAGGCGCTGCCGTTCGGCAAACGAAGCCACCAGCAACGGGTCTTCGTCGAGGCGGCGAGTATCACGCAAAACCGTTAACGCACGTTGCATACCAGCCACCGCGCCCTGCAATGCAGCATTGGCGTACAGCACCAGCCCATAGCCGAGCGCGCCCAGTTCTTCGGCACCGAAGGTCGGCGTCTTGCCGCCGATCACCATGTTCATGAGTTGCGGCTTGCCCACCCGCCGCGGCAAGTCGCGCACTTCGTCGGCCTGCGTCACGGCTTCCACAAAAAGGATGTCGGCGCCCGCCTCGCTGAACAGCTGCGCGCGTTCGACAGCCGCCTCGAAGCCGTGCACCGCCGCCGCATCGGTGCGGGCCATGATGAGCATGTCGGTATCGGTGCGCGCATCGGCCGCGGCCTTGATCTTGCCGAGCATTTCGGCCGTGTCGATGACCGCCTTGCCCGCGAAATGGCCGCAGCGCTTGGGGCTGACCTGGTCTTCGAGCTGGATGCAGTCGGCCCCTGCCCGCTCGAGCACACGCACCGCATGCCGCACGTTCAGCGCGTTGCCAAAGCCGGTGTCGGCATCGACCAGCAGCGGCAGGCTCACCGCATCGCGAATGCGCGCGGTGTGCTCCGCTATCTCATGCAGGCCCATGAAGGCCTGGTCGGGCAGGCCGAAGTGCATGTTGGTGACGCCGGCGCCGGTGACGTAGATCGCCTCGAAGCCGAGGTCTTCGATCACGCGGGCGGAGAGCGCGTTGAACGCCCCCGGCACCAGCACGCCGCGGCGCGCCTCGGCCAGGCGGCGCAGCACCCGCTTGGTGGATTCAGTGTTCGCTTGCATCGGATCAGGCCGCGTACAGATCGACGTACTCGTGCACCGGAATCGCCTCGAGCTTCTTCGCATCGAGCGACACATCGAGGATGGCCTGCTGCTGCTTGTGCGCGAAGCGGCGTGCCAGGTTGGTGCGGAACTTGGATTCGAGCAGCGGAATGCCGTCCGCACGGCGGCGCCTGTGGCCGATGGGGTATTCGACGACCACTTCTGAAAAGCCGGTGCCGTCCTTGAAGGTCACGGTCAGCGCGTTGGCAATGCTGCGCTTTTCGGGGTCGTGATAGTCGGCCGTGAAGCGCGGGTCTTCCACGCACACGATCTTCTCGCGCAGCGCATCGATGCGCGGGTCACTGGCCACGTTGTCTTCGTAGTCGCCGGCCGTAAGACGGCCGAAGATCATCGGCACTGCCACCATGTACTGGATGCAATGGTCGCGGTCCGCAGGATTGGCGAGCGGCCCCTTCTTGTCGATGATGCGAATGCAGGCCTCGTGCGTGCGGATGGTTACGCGCTCGATGTCCTCCACCGTCTTGCCGGCCTGCTTCAGCTGCGCATGCAGCGCCATGGCCGCCTCCACCGCCGTCTGGCTGTGAAACTCGGCCGGAAAGCTGATCTTGAACAGCACGTTCTCCATCACATAGCTTGCATACGGCCGCTGGAATCTGAAAGGCTGGCCCTTGAACAGCACGTCGTAGAAGCCC
This sequence comes from Variovorax sp. CCNWLW235, assembly GCF_037204085.1. Taxonomy (NCBI): domain Bacteria; kingdom Pseudomonadati; phylum Pseudomonadota; class Betaproteobacteria; order Burkholderiales; family Comamonadaceae; genus Variovorax; species Variovorax sp. CCNWLW235. Next base: position 102,274 of record NZ_JBBCBW010000017.1, read on the forward strand.
CAGGTCTTGGCCGTGAGCACGCTGGGGTAGCCCATCTCTCCGGTCTTGGCGATGAGCGCAAGGCGCACCGCGCGGCTCGTGGCGTCGCCCGCGGCCCAGCTCTTGCGGCTGCCCGTGTTGGGCGCATGGCGGTAGGTGCGCAGGCTTTGCCCGTCGACCCAGGCCAGCGACACGGCGTTGACGATCTCGCCTCGCGAGAGCCCCATCAGGCGCGCCACCACGGCCGTCGAAGCCACCTTTACCAGCACCACGTGATCGAGCCCGACCTTGTTGAACGAATTTTCCAGCGCAAGGCAGCCCTGGATCTCGTGCGCCTGGATCATTGCGGTGAGCACGTCGCGCATCACGAGCGGCTTGCGCCCCGCCGCCACAGCGTTGCGGCTGAGCCAGTCGGCCGTGGCAAGAATGCCGCCGAGGTTGTCGCTCGGATGGCCCCACTCCGCCGCGAGCCAGGTGTCGTTGAAGTCGAGCCATCGGATCATCGTGCCGATGTTGAAGGCCGCCTGGATCGGGTCGAGCTGGTAGGGCGTGCCGGGCACCTTGGCACCATGCGGCACCACCGTGCCCGGCACGACCGGACCGAGCAGCTTGGTGCAGGCCGGGTACTCGAGCGCCTCGAGCCCGCAGCCGAGCGTGTCGATCAAGCAGTGGCGCGCTGTTTCGTAGGCCAGCCCGCTGGTGATCTGCTGGTGGTCTAGCACGTAGTCGACGATGTCGACCAGCACCTGGTCGGGTTCGGGGCGGACGTTGCTGATGTGAGCGGCCATGGTTCTTCTCTGTTGCGGGTAAACGGTGCGTAGCTGTTGCGCAAGCCTTCAGCGGCGGTCTGAAATCGGCACGAAGGCCAGGTCTTCAGGGCCGGTGTAGTTGGCGCTGGGCCGGATGATCTTGTTGTCTTGCCGCTGCTCGATGATGTGGGCGGCCCAACCGCTGGTGCGCGCAATCACGAACAGCGGCGTGAACATGGCCGTGGGCACGCCGAGCATGTGATAGCTCACGGCGCTGAACCAGTCGAGGTTGGGAAACATCTTCTTGGCGTTCCACATCGCGCTTTCGATGCGCTCGGCAATATCGAACATGCGGGTGGAGCCGACCTCTTCCGAGAGTTGTTTTGCCACCCGCTTGATGACCGCATTGCGTGGGTCCGACACGGTGTAGACCGGGTGGCCGAAGCCGATGACGACCTCCCTGGCTTCCACGCGGCGGCGAATGTCCGCCTCGGCCTCGTCGGGTGTGTCGTAGCGCTTCTGGATCTCGAAGGCCACTTCGTTGGCGCCGCCGTGCTTGGGCCCGCGCAGCGCACCAATGGCGCCGGTAATGGCCGAATACACATCGGAGCCCGTGCCCGCCACCACGCGCGCAGTGAAGGTCGATGCGTTGAACTCATGCTCGGCATACAGGTTGAGCGATGTGTGCATTGCGCGCTCCCAGCTTGCCGAAGGCGAGCGGCCGTGCAGCAGGTGCAGGAAGTGCGCACCGATCGAATCGTCGTCGGTCTCCACCTCGATGCGCTTGCCCTGCGTGGACCAGTGATACCAGTAGAGCAGCATCGAGCCGAGCGATGCCATCAGCCGGTCGGCAATGTCGCGCGCACCGGGCAGCGAGTGGTCGTCTTTCTCGGGCAGCACGCAGCCGAGTGCGGAAACGCCGGTGCGCATCACGTCCATAGGGTGCGCGCTGGCGGGCAGGCGCTCCAGCGCTTCCTTCACGCTCGCGGGCAGGCCGCGCATGGCCTTCAGCCGGCCCTTGTAGGCACGCAGCTCCGAAGCGGTCGGCAGCTTGCCGTGCACCAGCAGATGCGCAATTTCCTCGAACTCGCAAACGTCGGCAATGTCGAGAATGTCGTAGCCGCGGTAGTGCAGGTCGTTGCCGGTACGCCCCACGGTGCACAGCGCGGTGTTGCCCGCGGTCACGCCCGAAAGCGCGACTGATTTCTTCGGCCTGAAGCCGGCGGCGGGCGCGTTCTCTGCGATCAGTGTCATACCGTCTCCTCGAATGTCTGTTCATGAAAGTGCGGCGGGTTCGCCAGCCGCACCGGTCGTCCGGCGGCATCCACCGCCACCATTTCGAATTCACCGTCGAGCACACGGGTGAGCGCATCGGTGGCCACGTCTTGCACGCTGCCGGCCACGCGCACGGTGAGCGAACTGCGGCCCACGCGCGACACGTGCGTGTCGAGCACCAGCGTGCTGCCCAGCCGCACGGGCGCATGGAACAGCACCTCGCCGCAGCGCGCCATCACCACGTCGCCACGCACGAAGCCGCGGCCGGAAAGAAACGCCGCCTTCGACAGCAGCTGCAAGGCCTGCCCGCCGAACAGGGTGCCGTAGTGGTTGGTGTGTTCAGGGAACACCACCTCGATCAGTCGGACTGTGCCGCGTGCGCTTTGCATATTCGCAATTTACGCAAGATCGTGCCCATAATGAAGGACTGAATTGGCGAATGATTGCGAAGACCTCGCATGCATTTTTGCGAATCTTGCGAAGAACGGATTGACAATGAAGAAGACCTTCATGGGCGTGCGCCTGCGAAGCCTGCGCGAAGAGCGCGGCCTGAGCCAGTTCGCACTGGCGCAACAGCTGGGCCTGTCGCCGAGCTACCTGAACCAGATCGAACAGAACCAGCGTCCGCTCACGGTGCCGGTGTTATTGCGCCTGCACGCCACGCTGGGCGTCGACATCCAGGCCTTCTCCGAAGACGAAGAGGCGCGCCTGGTCGCAAGCCTGCGCGAAGCGCTGGCCGACAACCCCGGCGGCGATGCCGTCGCGCTTGCCGAGCTGCGCGAAGTGGCCACGCAAATGCCGGCCGTGGGCCGCGCACTGGTGGCGCTGCACCAGCGCCACCGCGACGCCACCGAACGGCTCGAAGCGCTGGCAGCCGAACTGGGCGACGGCCGCGGCGACCTCGCGCGCATGCCACAGGCGCGGCCCATGCCCTTCGAAGAGGTGCGCGACTTTTTCTTTGCACACCAGAATCACATCGCACCGCTCGATGCTGCGGCCGAGGCCTTCTCCGCACAATGGCGGCTGCGCGAAGGCAGCCCGGGCGACAGGCTCGCGCAGCGGCTGCTCGAAGCGCATGGCGTGCAGGTAATTCCGGCCGACGACGACGAAGACGGCGCGCAACGCCGCTACGACCCAGCCACGCGCGTGCTGCGGCTCTCGCGCTACCTCGAGCCGGGCCAGCATGCATTTCAGCTGGCAACGCAGCTCGCGTTCCTTGAAGTGGGCAGCCTGATCGACCAGCTCGTTGCCGATGCGCCGCTCTCCAGCGACACCGCGCGCTCTCTGGCGCGCATAGGCCTGGCCAACTACTTTGCCGCCGCCCTGCTCCTTCCCTACGGAATCTTTCTAGAAGCGGCCGAACAGCTGCGCTACGACATCGACCAGCTGGCGCGGCGCTTCGGCGTGGGCTTCGAAACCATTTGCCATCGCCTGAGTTCGCTGCAGCGGCCCGACGCGCGCGGGGTGCCTTTCTTCTTGATTCGCGTCGACCGGGCGGGCAACATCTCGAAGCGGCAATCGGCCACGCACTTCCACTTTTCGAAGACCGGTGGCACCTGCCCGCTATGGAACGTGTACGAAGCCTTTGCGCAGCCCGGGCGCGTGCTCACCCAACTGGCACGCATGCCCGACGGCCGCGCCTATCTCTGGATCGCGCGCACGGTCTCGCACGGGTTCCGCGGCTACGGCTCGCCCAACAAGACTTTTTCGATCGGCCTGGGCTGCGACATCAGCCACGCGACGCGGCTCGTCTACTCAAAGGGCCTGGACCTGCGCGACCCCGATGTGCCGACACCCATCGGCGCGGGCTGCAAGGTGTGCGAACGCGAAGCCTGCCCGCAGCGCGCCTTTCCGTTCGTCGGCCGGCCGCTCGATGTGGACGAGAACCAGAGCCGCTTCATGCCCTACGCCGCGGCCCCTGACAAATACGGCACCGCGCGCGCCGCGATCAAGAACGCGGCCAGCCGCGCACCATCGTCCGGATCGCCACGGCGCCGCTTGCCTTGACCTCGGCGCGGTAAGCACCCAGCAGTGCCTCGCGCTCGGCCGCGGCATGCGGGTCGTTGCGCCAGGCCAGCAAGGCAACCACATCCACATCGGGCAGTGCCGCGAGCAATGCCTGCGTCACCTGCTTTTCAAGTTCGCGCGCCACCGTCAACAGATTGCGCGGGCGTGGCGACGTGACGCCGCGCGACCACAGCGTGTCCACCGCCATGTCGAGCGTGCGGTCAGGCAACGACGTGAACTGGCCGGCATTGCCGCGGGCCAACTGCTTGACGACGGAGCTCAGCAGCAACTGGCTTGAGAAGTCGACTTCCCGCATGTCAGCCACGGCCATGCGCTCGAGCAACTCGGTGCGCGCAGGGTCGGCCGGCTTTGCGCGCTCGCGGTTGAAGAACTCGAACTTCGCCGCCTGGTCTTTCGCGGCGTAGTCGGCGCGCAGCTGCGCGAAGCGAGCCACCGCTGCCACTGCCTGCGGGCTTGGCGCGGCTGCGCCCTTGCCCGCGGCCGCTACCTCTTGCTGGATGGCGGCAACGGAAGCCGCCACATCGAAAGACCGCGCAGCGGCTCCGTCCAGCGCCTTGAGTGCATTGTCGGCAATGGCCTGGTCGGCAGGCTCCAGCAACTCGCGTGCATCGCGCGCCACCGCGCCCGGCGCATAGGCCGCCTGGTAGCGCGCCTGCACGCCTTCGAATTGCAGCAGAGCCTGGGCGCGGTCTTGCGCACGGGCCATTGCCGGCACCAGCACCAACACCAGCAGGAGAGCAAGAAAAGGCGCGAAGAAGAAACGTCTGGCAACGATTGGGAGAGCGGTCATGGCGCCATTATTGGCGCTTGCCACGACCGCCCTCTGCTTCAGGCGATGGCCAGTTCCTCGCGCAGCAGCTTCGCAGCCGTCACCATGTTCGACAGCGCCGCCTCGGTCTCCGGCCAGCCGCGGGTCTTCAGGCCGCAGTCGGGATTGATCCAGAGGTTCTCCAGCGGCACCACGCCCGCGGCCTTGCGCATCAGGCGCACGATCTCGTCGACCGAAGGCACACGCGGCGAATGGATGTCGTACACGCCGGGGCCGATCTCGTTCGGGTAGCGGAAGCCGTCCGCACTGTTCTCGCCACCGAACCCTCGCAGCAGCTCCATGTCGGAACGGCTGGTTTCGATGGTGATCACGTCGGCATCCATTGCTGCGATCTCGGGCAGGATGTCGTTGAACTCCGAATAGCACATGTGCGTGTGGATCTGCGTCTCGTCGCGCACGCCCGAGGCGCTGATGCGGAACGCGCGCGTGGCCGACTTCAGGTAAGCAGGCCAGCCCGCACGGCGCAGCGGCAAGCCTTCGCGGATTGCAGGCTCGTCGATCTGGATGATGCCGATGCCGGCGCCCTCGAGGTCGACCACTTCGTCGCGGATTGCCCAGGCGATCTGCTCGCAGGTGGTGGCGCGCGGCTGGTCGTCGCGCACGAACGACCATTGCAGGATGGTGACGGGGCCCGTCAGCATGCCCTTCATCGGCAATTGGGTCAGGCTCTGCGCATAGGCCGTCCACTCGACCGTCATCGGCGCCGGGCGTGCCACGTCGCCGAAGATCACCGGCGGCTTCACGCAGCGCGATCCGTATGACTGCACCCAGCCGTTGGCGGTAAACGCAAACCCATCGAGCTGTTCGCCGAAGTACTCGACCATGTCGTTGCGCTCAGCCTCTCCGTGCACCAGCACGTCGATGCCCAATGCCTCTTGCTTGCGCACGGCCAGCGCGATCTCGGCACGCATCTTCTCGCGGTAACCCGCCGCATCGAGCTCGCCCCGCTTGAATGCGGCGCGCGCGGCGCGGATCTCCGAAGTTTGAGGGAACGAGCCGATGGTGGTGGTCGGCAGTGCAGGAAACGCGAAGCGCGCGCGCTGCACCGACTGGCGCTTAGTGAAGGTAGAGGCGCGCTGGTCGTCGCCCGCCACGCTGCGGGCCAACCGCAGCGCCACATCGGCGCGGTGCACGCGCGAGCTGCCGCGCCGCGCGGCCACTGCGGCGCGCGCGGCCTTGAGCTCCTCAGCGACGGAGCCTTCGCGGCCTTCGAGCACGGCGCGCAGCACGCGCAGTTCGTCGAGCTTTTCGACCGCAAACGCGAGCCACGACTTCAATTCAGCGTCGAGCTTGTTTTCCGCCGCCAGGCTGAACGGCACATGCAGCAGCGAGCACGACGGCGCGATCCACAGTTCGCCACGGTTCTTGTCGACCACCGGGCGCAGCGTGGCAAGCGCGGCATCGGGATCGGTGCGCCAGATGTTGCGCCCGTCGACGATGCCGACAGACAGCACCTTGTGCGCCGGAAGCCAATCAGCCACGCCCGTCAACTCCTGCGGCGAGCGCACCGCATCCACATGCAGGCCGGCCACCGGCAGCTGGCAGGCAAGGCGCAGGTTGTCCGAAAGCGGAGAGAAGTAGGTGGCCAGCAGCAGCTTGGGCGCGCTGCGGGCGAGTTGCCAGTAGGCACGCTCGAAGGCGTTGCGCCAGGCATCGGGCAAGTCCAGCCCGAGGATGGGCTCGTCGATCTGCACCCACTCCACGCCCTGCTGCTTCAGGCGGTTCAGCACTTGTTCGTAAACGGGCAGCAAGGCACCGAGCAGCGAGAAGCGGTCGAAGCCCGCTTCTTTCTCCTTGCCGAGGTACAGAAAGCTCAGCGGACCGAGCAGCACGGCCTTGACCGCATGCCCGGCCTGCTGCGCCTGCGCCACTTCGTCGAACAGCCGCGCCGAAGCCAGCTTGAACTGGGTGGCTGCGGTGAACTCGGGCACGAGGTAGTGGTAGTTGGTGTCGAACCACTTGGTCATCTCCAGGGCAAAGGTGCCCGCCGTACCTTCGCAGCCGTGGCCGCAAGCCGCATCGTGCACATGGCCGGCTTCGTCTTCGACGCCGCGGGCCATCTTGAAGTAACGCGAGAGTTCGGGCTCGTCGCCCTTGAAGCCGAAACGCGCCGGCTCGCAGCCGAGCAGCTGGACGTGGTTGGCCACGTGGTCGTAATAGGCGAAGTCGCCGACGGTCACGTAGTCGAGCCCCGCGTCGCGCTGGGCCTGCCAATGGCGCTCGCGCAGCTGTTCGCCAACGGCCTCGAGCGCGGTGCGGTCGATTTCGCCGCGCCAGTGCTTTTCGAGTGCGAACTTCAGTTCCCGGTTGGCGCCCATGCGCGGAAAGCCGAGGGTGTGGGTACGGGTGGTCATTTGCAGGTGTTCCGGTCGCTGGATCTTGAGAATCTGCAATGGTCGGGCTTTGAAGCATATGATTCAAACGAAACGTTTTGCCCTTTCACTTGAAATTCATTCATGTTGCAGTCGATTCTGGAAATACGCCACCTGCGCACGCTGGTCGCGCTGCGCGACACCGGCAGCCTGGTGCGCGCGGCGCAATTGCTCAACCTCACGCAGTCCGCGTTGTCGCACCAGATCAAGCTGCTCGAAGACCGCTACGGCGCGCAGCTGTTCGAGCGCAAGTCGGTGCCGCCGCAGTTCAGCACCACCGGGCTGCGGCTGCTGCAACTGGCCGACACCGCGCTGCCGCTGGTCGAAGAAGCGGAGCGCGACGTGGCGCGGCTTGCGTTGGGGCGCAGCGGGCAATTGCGTATCGTGGTCGAGTGCCACACCTGCTTCGACTGGCTGATGCCCGCAATGGACGCCTTTCGCCAGCGCTGGCCCGAGATCGAGCTCGACATCGTCTCGGGGTTTCATCCCGACCCGATCGCGCTCGTCATGCAGAACCGCGCCGAGGTGGCGATCGTCTCCGAGCAGGACCCGGACGAAACGGTGGACTACCACGCGCTGTTCCGCTTCGAGATCGTCGCACTGCTGGCCAACGACCACGCGCTCACGGCCAAGCCACATCTCACCGCTCGCCACTTTGCCGACCAGACGCTCATTACCTACCCAGTGCCGGACGAAATGCTCGATATCGTGCGGCAGGTGCTGGCCCCTGCAGGTATGGAGCCGGCGCACCGGCGCACGACCGAGCTCACGGTGGCGATGCTGCAGCTGGTGGCGAGCGGCCGGGGCGTTGCAACGCTGCCGCTTTGGGCGGTGCAGAACTACCTGGATCGCGGCTACGTTACGGCACGGCGGGTGGGCGCCAGGGGCCTCACGGGCCGGCTGTACATGGCCTGCACGCAGGGCACCTCGGCCCAGCCATGGCTGGCGGACTTCGTGCGCATCACACGCGAGAGCTGCTTCAAGAGCCTGCCCGGAATCGAGCTGCTCTGAGCACGGGCACAAGCCGCGCTGCTACGGCCGTGCCCGCCGTCTGAAAAGACGGGCTACTAAGCCTTCTGCACCAGCTTCAGCACGCTCGAAAAATCGAGCGCACCGTGGCCCGCGAGGCTGTGCGCCGCATACAGGCTGCGCGCCAGCCCGCCCAGCGGCGTCGCGGCACGCACGGCGGTGGCGTTTTCTTGCGCCAGGCCCAGGTCCTTGAGCATCAGGTCGGTGCCGAAGCCGCCCGCATAGTTCTTCGATGCGGGTGCTGTTTCCATCACGCCCGGCATGGGGTTGTATTTTTCAAGCGCCCAGTTGCCGCCGGAACTGCGGCGCATGATTTCGGACAGCACCTTCGGGTCGAGCCCGTTGGCAACGCCCAGCGCCAGCGCCTCGGAGGTGCCGATCATCAAGATGCCGAGCAGCATGTTGTTGCAGATCTTCGCGGTCTGGCCCGCCCCTGCTGCGCCGGCGTGGAAGATGTTGGCGCCCATTTTCTCGAGCACCGGGCGCGCGCGCTCCAGATCCTTTGCTTCCCCGCCGACCATGAAGGTGAGCGTGCCGGCAATGGCGCCGCCGGTGCCGCCGGAAACCGGCGCATCGATCATGGCAATGCCCTTGGCAGCGGCTACCTCGGCCACCTTGCGCGACGTAGCGGCCGCGATGGTGCTGCTGTCGATGACGAGCGTGCCGGCCGCGATGCTCTCGAGCAGGCCGGGCTTGCCGGCGCCGCCGAGGAACAGGCCCTCCACGTGCGCGCTGGCCGGCAGCATGCTGATCACCACCTCGGCACCGGCAACCGAATCGGCAGCCGAGGAGGCAATGCCCAGGCCTTCGGCTGCGTACTTCTTGCAAGCCTCGGCCGACAAGTCGAAAGCCTTGAGCTCGTGGCCCGCCTTCTTCAGGTTCATGGCCATGGGGCCGCCCATGTTGCCGAGGCCGATGAATGCGATCTTCATTTTTTTGTCTCCGTTGTATTTGTGGAAGAGAGTCAGACCAGCGTAACCAGCTCCGCCGGCATTTCGCCGCGCGGGCGCAGGTGGTCTTCGATGAACGCGGGCGTGATCTCTTCGATGGTGGCCGGGTTCCAGCGCGGGTTGCGGTCCTTGTCGATCAGCACCGCGCGGATGCCCTCGGCAAAGTCCTTGTGGGCACAGAAGCCCAGCGAAGCCCAGTACTCGAGCCGGAACACCTCGGCCAGCGACATGCGGTGCACGCGCTGCCACAGCTCGAAGCTCAGCGCGGCCGAACTCGGCGCGCCCTTCATGAAGGTCTTGGAAGCGGACTGCAGCCACGCATCGTCGCTTGGCAGGTTGCGCAGGCGGTTCGCAATGTCGAGCAGGTCGTCGCCGGCCATCAGGGCGTTGATGGTGTCGTAGTGCTCGCGCACCTTGGATGGTGGCATTTGCGCGCCCTCCCCCGCCCGCGCAAGGATTCGCGAAAGCTCTGCACGATCGGCCTTCTGTTCGCCGTGCCAGCGCGTCGCGGCAATCGCCTCGAGCACCTGGCCCTTGTGCTCATGCGGCACCAGCACGTCGGCCAGCCCGCAGAAGATGGCGTCGGCCGCATTCAGGTTGGCGGCGGTAAGCGCCAGGAACAAGCCCGTGCGCCCCGGCGTGCGCCGCAGGAACCAGCTGCCGCCCACATCGGGGTAGAGGCCGATGCTGATCTCGGGCATGGCGATGCGGCTTTGCGCCGTAACCACGCGGTGCGAGCAGCCCGACATCAGCCCCACGCCGCCGCCCATCACGATGCCATGGCCCCAGCAGAGAAACGGCTTGGGAAAGGTGTGGATCAGGTAGTCGAGCTCGTACTCTTCGCGGAAGAAGTCTTCGGCATAGGTGTTGCGCGCGGGGCCGCATTCGAGCAGCGTTTGATACAGCTGGCGCAGATCGCCGCCGGCGCAGAAGGCCTTCTCGCCGGCTGCCTGCATCAGCACGCCGACGATGCCGTCGTCCTTTGCCCACTCGCGCAGCTTGGGCGTGAGCAGGCGCACCATGTCCACGGAAAGCGCGTTGAGCGAAGCCGGTGCGTTGAGCGTTGCAACGCCGAAGCGCTGCCCGCCGGCGGTCTTGATTTCTTCGAAGAGAACTACGGAGTCGGTCATTGTCTTGGGAGGTTCTGGATGCGGGGCGTCAGCGGATATCGCTGTCCCCTTCCAGCAATTTTCGCGCAACGATCACGCGCATGATCTCGTTGGTGCCTTCGAGGATCTGGTGCACGCGGGTATCGCGCACCAGCCGCTCGAGCGGAAACTCGCTCAGGTAGCCGTAGCCGCCGTGCAGCTGCAGCGCGTCGTTGCACACGTTGAAGCCCGCATCGGTCGCAAAGCGCTTGGCCATGGCGCAGTAGGTGCTGGCATCGGCGTGGCCCGCATCGAGCTTGCTTGCGGCAAGCCGCACCATCTGCCGCGCCGCGACGAGTTCGGTCGCCATGTCGGCCAGCTTGAACTGCAGCGCCTGAAAGCTCGATATCGGCTTGCCGAACTGCTGGCGCTCGTGCAGGTAGCGGCGCGCCGCATCCAGCGCACCCTGCGCCGCGCCTACCGAGCAGGTCGCAATGTTGATGCGCCCGCCGTCTAGCCCCTTCATGGCAATGCGAAAGCCCTCGCCTTCCTTGCCCAGCAGGTTCTCGGCCGGCACGCGCACGTTGTCGAAGTTGATGGTGCGCGTGGGCTGGCTGTTCCAGCCCATCTTGTGCTCCTTCTTGCCGTAGCTCACGCCGGGCGCATCGGCCGGCACCGCAAAAGCGGAGATGCCGCCCGCGCCGCCGCCGCCCGTGCGCGCCATGAGCACCAGCACGTCGGTCGACCCCGCGCCGGAGATGAAGGCCTTGCCGCCGTTGATGACGTACTCCGCTCCTTGCAGCTCGGCGCGGGTCTTCAAAGACCCGGCATCCGAACCGGCGCCAGGCTCGGTAAGGCAATACGAAGCCAGCTTGCGGCCGCTCGTCAGGTCTTCGCCCCAGCGCTCGGCCACCGCATCGGTCGCCCAGGTGCCGAGCATCCACGTCGCCATGTTGTGGATCGTGATGAAGGCAGTGGTCGAGGGGTCGACCGCGGCCATTTCCTCGAACACCAGCGCCGAGTCGAGCCGCGGCAGGCCTAGGCCGCCGATGCGCTCCGGCGCATACAGCCCGCAGAAGCCCAGCTCGCCGGCCTTGGCGATGGCCTCCTTCGGAAAGATGGCCTCCGCGTCCCACTGCGCGGCATGCGGCGCGAACTCGGCCTGCGCAAAATCGCGCGCCGAATCGGCAAAGGCGCGCTGTTCTTCTGAAAGTTCGAAGTCCATCCGCCGGGCTTCTTATTTCAGGCTGATGGTCGTGTTGACGCCGTGGCTCACGGTGCTGTCGTCGAACCAGCGTGCCGTCACGGTCTTGGTCTGCGTGTAGAACATGATGACCTGCTTGCCGTACGGGCCCAGATCACCGAGCTTCGATGCGCGCGAACCGGTGAAAGAGAACATCGGCACCGGCACCGGGATCGGCACGTTGATGCCGACCTGGCCCACGTCGATGTCTTCCTGGAAGCGGCGCGCCGCGGCACCCGACTGCGTGAAGATGGCGGTGCCGTTGCCGTTGGGGTTGCTGTTGATCAGCTCGATGGCTTCGTCGATGTTCTCGGCGTCGGCCACGCACAGCACCGGTCCGAACACTTCCTGGTCATAGATCGTCATGCCCGGCTTCACGCCCGAGAAGATCGTCGGGCCGACGAAGTTGCCCTTCTCGTAGCCGGGCACGGTGGGCTTGCGGCCATCCAGCTCCAGCTTGGCGCCGTCGGCCACACCGCGTTCGATGAGGCCATTGACGCGGTCATACGCGGCGCAAGACACCAGCGGCCCCACGTCCACGCCCTTCTCGGTGCCGGCGCCGATCTTCAGCGTCTTGGCCTTGGCAATGAGCTCGGGCACCCAGTTGCGCGCCTCGCCCACCAGCACCGCCACCGATACCGCCATGCAGCGCTGGCCCGCGGCGCCGAAGCTCGCACCCGCCAGTGCATTGAGCGTTTGCTCCTTGTTGGCGTCGGGCATCACGATGGCGTGGTTCTTCGCGCCCATCATGCATTGCACGCGCTTGCCGGCCAGCGTGGCGCGGTTGTAGACGTGCGTGCCCACCTTGGTCGAGCCGACGAAGCTGATCGCCTTGATGTCCTTGTGGTCGCAGATGCCGTTGACCACGGCCTCGCCGCCGTGCACCACGTTGAGCACGCCGGGCGGAATGCCGGCTTCCAGCGCCAGTTCGCACAGGCGCATGGTCACCATCGGGTCTTGTTCGGAGGGCTTCAGCACGAAGGTGTTGCCGGTGACGATGGCCATCGGGAACATCCACAGCGGGATCATGGCCGGGAAGTTGAACGGCGTGATGCCGGCGCACACGCCCAGCGGCTGCAGCAGCGTGTAGGTGTCGACGCCGTTGGCCACGTTGTTGGCCAGTTCGCCGAGCTGCAGGTTGCCGATGTTCGATGCGTGCTCGACCACTTCGAGGCCGCGGAACACGTCGCCCTCTGCGTCGGGCAGGGTCTTGCCCTGCTCGGCCGTGAGAATCGCGGCCAGCTCGCTCATGTTCTCGCGAATGAGTTGCTGGTACTTCAGGAAGATGCGGGCGCGCGCGCCGATGGGCGTCTTGCGCCAGGTCTTGAAGGCGTCCTTGGCGGAGGCCACCGCGGCATCGAGCTCGGCCTGCGTCGCAAAGGGCACGCGGGCCAGCACTTCCTGCGTGGCCGGGTTGACGATGTCGCGCCATTCGCTGGTCTTCGATTCGACGAACTTGCCGCCGATCAACAGCTTGACGGTGGCGACCTGGGTCTTCGGGGTGGTGGTGGCGTCCATGGGTTTTGTCTCCTGTGAATACGGGGCCTGCGTGGCAGGTTCAAGCCGCATCGTAGCTTTGCAGATTTGCCATGACAATAGACAAATATGCGCCATCGCTTTGCAAAAATGCAAAGCTCAACCGAGGCAATGCGAGCACATGGACTGGGACAACCTTCGCTACTTTCTGGAACTGGCCCGCTCGGGCACGCTGATGAGCGCCGCCCGCCGGCTGGAGGTGGACCACACCACGGTGGCGCGGCGCATCCAGGCGCTCGAAAAGGAAGTGGGTGCGCCGCTTTTCTCGCGCGAAGCGGGCGGCCACAGGCTGACCGAGGCGGGCCGCAAGCTGCAACCGCAGGTCGAAGCCATGGAGAGCGCCTTCCAGGCGGTGGAAAGCACTGCGCCCGCTTCGCAGGAAGGCCTGTCGGGGCTGATCCGCATCGGCGCCACCGAGGGTTTCGGCACCGTGGTGCTGGCACCGCAGCTCGCGCTTTTCGCGCAGCAGCACCCCAAGCTCACCATCGACCTGCTGGCGATGCCGCGACTCGTTCACTTGTCTCGGCGCGAGGCCGACATCGTGATTTCGCTCGAACGGCCGGCACGCGGACCCGTGGTCGTGACCAAGCTCACCGACTACACGCTGCGGCTCTACGCGTCGAAGCAATACCTGGCTGCGCACAAGCCGATCAAGACACGCGAAGACCTGCGCGGCCACACCTTCATCAGCTACGTGGACGACCTGCTCTTCAGCAAGGAGCTGCAGTACCTGGACGAACTGCACCGGCCCGATGCCTTTGCGCTGCGCAGCACCAGCGTGCTGGCGCAGCACCGGGCGGTGGCCGCCGGGGCCGGCATCGCGGTGCTGCCGGCGTTCGTGGCCGAGCGGGACGCGGCTTTGCGCCCCGTGCTCGGCGACCAGGCGAACTTCACGCGCACGTTCTGGATGTCGATGCCGGCGGAAACCAAGCACCTCGTGCGGATGCAGACGGTGTGGAACTTTCTGCGCGAAGCCGCCGAAGCGCAGCGCGACGCGCTGCTGCTGCCTACTACTGGATCAGCTGCGCCCCGGTCTTCGCCTGCAGCGCATCGAAGCTCACGCCCGGCGCGAGTTCGACCACCTTGAGGCCTTCGGGCACCACGTCCATCACGGCCAGGTCGGTGATGATGCGGTCGACCACGCCCACGCCGGTCAGCGGCAGCGTGCACTGCTCGAGGATCTTGAAGTCTTCGGTGCCGTCCTTCTTCTTGGCGACGTGCTCCATCAGTACGATGACGCGCTTCACGCCGGCCACCAGGTCCATGGCGCCGCCCATGCCCTTCACCATCTTGCCGGGAATCATCCAGTTGGCGAGGTCGCCCTTCACGCTGACCTGCATGGCGCCCAGGATCGACAGGTTGATCTTGCCGCCGCGAATCATCGCAAAGCTGTCGTGGCTGCCGAAAATGGCCGAGCCCGGCAGCGTGGTGACGGTCTGCTTGCCGGCGTTGATCAGGTCGGCATCCACCTGGTCTTTGGTCGGGAACGGACCGATGCCGAGCATGCCGTTCTCGCTTTGCAGCCACACTTCCTTGTCACCGACAAAGTTGGCCACCAGGGTGGGAATGCCGATGCCCAGGTTCACGTAGAAGCCGTCTTCGAGTTCTTGCGCCGCGCGCGCGGCCATTTGGTCTTGGGTCCAGGGCATCTCAGGCTCCTTTGGTGTTCTTGACGGGGGCAGGCACTTCGCTGCCGGCGGCGGCTTGCGCAATGGCGGCCTGCGCCTCGACCTTGGCGGCCGCAGCGTCTGCCGGAGCGGCTGCCGTCACGGTGCGCTTCTCGATGCGCTTCTCGGGGTTGGCGTTCAGCACGATGCGGTGCACGTAGATGCCCGGCAGGTGGATGTCGTCCGGTGCGAGTTCGCCCACTTCGACGATCTTCTCGACTTCGACGATGCAGATCTTTCCGGCCATGGCAGCGGCGGGGTTGAAGTTGCGCGCCGTGAGGCGAAAGCGCAGGTTGCCCGACTTGTCGGCCACGTCGGCCTTGACCAGTGCCACGTCGGGCACCAGCGAGCGTTCCATCACGTAGGTTTCGCCGTCGAACTCGCGCAGCTCCTTGCCCTCGGCCACTTGCGTGCCGACGCCGGTCTTGGTGAAGAAGGCCGGAATGCCCGCGCCGCCCGCACGCAGCTTTTCGGCCAGCGTGCCCTGGGGCGTGAACTCCAGCGCGAGCTCGCCTGCGAGGTACTGGCGCTCGAACTCCTTGTTCTCGCCCACATACGACGCGATCATTTTCTTGATCTGCCGCGTTTCGAGCAGCTTGCCAAGGCCGAAGCCGTCGACGCCCGCGTTGTTCGAAATGACGGTGAGGTTCTGCACGCCGGTGTCCTTGAGCGCATCGATCAGCGCCTCGGGAATGCCGCACAGGCCGAAGCCGCCGACCGCGAGCATCTGCCCGTCGGCCACGACCCCCTTGAGTGCCGCGTCTGCGGAGGGATAAATCTTGTTCACTCGGGCTCCTTGATGGATGGATGGAGAGTTGGCGAAAGCTTTGAAGAGCCTTGAACGATACTACGTAGTCGCATACGTAGTATTTCGTAATGGTGACCCCCGATGCAGGAGATCGACTACCGCCTGGCCTTCGAGCATGCCCCCGTGGGCATGGTGGTTTCGCGCAACCGCACCATCGTGGCCTGCAACGAGCGGGTTTGCGAGATTTTTGGTGCAACGCCCTCCGCGCTGGTCGGGCATTCGTTCAGCATTCTGTACCCCAGCGTGGCGGAGTTCGAGCGCATCGGCAAGCGCATGGAGCCGTTCTTGAATGCCAGCGGCCGCTATGCCGACAACCGCATGATGAAGCGCCTGGGCGGCCTGCACGGCGCCATGGCCGGCGAAACCTTCTGGTGCCATGTCACCGGGCATGCGATGAACCGCGCCGCGCCGCACGAGGCCGGCATCTGGACCTTCGAAGACCTGGGTTCGCGCCGCGCCGTGAAGGCCGAGCTCACGCCGCGCGAGCGCGAAGTGGCCGCCCAGGTGATGCGCGGGCTCACGTCCAAGGAGATCGGCAAGGCGCTGGGCATCAGCCACCGTACGGTCGAGCTGCACCGCGCGCGGCTGATGCGCAAGTACGCGGCGGCCACCACGGCGGAGCTGGTGCAGAAGCTCATTGCCGGCTAATTCTTCGCAGCTACCCTGAACCGGTTCCGCGCCGATCGTTGCAAAAACGGAAACGCGGTGTCGCGCAAAGGCCTGTGCCGCAGTGCCTTGCGATGACTATCTTTGAGGCATGCGGACAAGTCGCCCGCAACCATTCAGGAGTACCGATATGACTACACCTCTTCATTCCGAAAAGAACCTTCTGCTCTCGTCGAAGCTGTCGGTTGCGCGGGCGCAAGCCCTGGCGTCGCACCGGCTGCCGGTCACGCTGACCCTGGCAGCCATCATTCTCTCGGTGCTCGGCGTCAAGCCATAGTGCCGTAATGCGTTGCGGCCCAAGCCCGTTCACTCGGGCTTGATGTCCGCCGCCTTGATCACCTTCGACCAGGCCACCAGTTCCTGGTCGACAAACTTGCTCAGCGCGGCGGAATCCATGTAGGTGGCAAAGGCGCCCTGCTCGTCCACCTTCTTGCGGAACGATTCGCTCTCGACGATCTTCTTGATCTCGGCGCTGAGCTTCGCCACCACTTCGGGCGGCGTCTTCGCCGGTGCGAACACCGCGAACCACGATTCCACTTCGTAGCCCGGCAAGCCTGCCTCCGCCGAAGTCGGCACATTGGGCATCGACGGGTGCCGCTTGCTGCCGGTATAGGCCAGCGTCTTCATGCGCCCGCTCGCGATGTGCCCGATAACCGAAGGCGGCGTGGTGATGAACATGTCCACGTTGCCCGCAATCAGGTCGTTGATGGCCGGGCCGGAGCCCTTGTAGGGCACGTGGGTCATCGGCTGCTTGGCCTGTCGCGAAAGCAGCTCGCCCGCAATGTGCTGGATCGATCCGTTGCCCGACGAGGCATAGAAGAGGCCGCCCTCTTTCTTCTTGCCGTGCTCGACCAGTTCCTTCATCGAGTTGACCGGCAGCTTGCCGCTGACGGCGACCACGTGCGGAGCGCGCATCACCATGGCTACCGGCACGAAGTCCTTGGACGGGCTCCACTTGAGCTGCGGATAGAGCGAGGGGTTGCCGACGTGGTAGCCCGAGTACTGCATCAGCAGCGTGTAGCCATCGGGTGCGGCGCGCGCCACGGCTTCGGTGCCGATGTTGCCGCTGGCGCCGGGCCTGTTGTCGACGACCACGGGCTGGCCCAGCGCGCGCTGCAGCGGCTCGCCGACCATTCGCGCCATGATGTCGGTGGACCCCGCGGGCGCGGTGGGCACGATGAAGGTGATCGGTTTCGATGGCCAGGTGTCGGCGCTGGCCGTGGTGGCTGCCAGTGCAAGGCCAAGGCTGGCTGTCAGGAGGCGAAGTGTGGTTTTCATGGTTTGTCTCGGGTGGTTTTTGTAGGTTGTCTTCGAAGCCGACGCCCTCAGGGCGCCAGCTCTGAAATTTCGATGAGGTTCAGGTCAGGGTCGCGCACATAGACCGAGCGGATACGCGATGTGGCGCCGGTTCGCATCACCGGGCCTTCGATGATCGGCACGCCTTTGTCTTCCAGCCGCGCGATCACATCGTCGAGCGGCACGCTCGCAATGAAGCACAGGTCCAGCGCCCCCGGCGTCGGCGCCTGCGCCTTGGGCTCGAACTCGTGGCCCTTCACGTGCAGGTTGATCTTCTGGTTGCCGAAGCGAAAAGCCTTGCGGCCCGGCCCAAAAGTCTCCAGCGTCATACCCATCACGTCGACGTAGAAGCGGGTGCAGGCCTGCTCATCCGTGGTGGTGAGCACCAGGTGGTCCAGATGGTCGATCATGTCTGCAGCTCCTTGCCGCGGCGCGCATGCGCACGCGCCGCGATGTCGTTGAAATCAGCCGGC
The DNA here is from genome assembly GCF_037204085.1 of Variovorax sp. CCNWLW235. Taxonomy (NCBI): domain Bacteria; kingdom Pseudomonadati; phylum Pseudomonadota; class Betaproteobacteria; order Burkholderiales; family Comamonadaceae; genus Variovorax; species Variovorax sp. CCNWLW235. Next base: position 120,262 of record NZ_JBBCBW010000017.1, read on the forward strand.
GGCGCATGTCGTGTGAGCCGGTGGCCGGCGCGAGAGACCTGGCTCGGCAGAGCGTGCTGCACCAGGTTCTCGAGTTCCGACGCGGCTTCGATCAGGCCGTCGAGATTCATGCCGGTGTCATAGCCCATGCATTGCAGCATGTGCACCACGTCTTCGGTGGCCACATTGCCGGTGGCACCGGGTGCATAGGGGCAGCCGCCGATGCCCCCCAGCGACATGTCGAGGCGCTCTATGCCCGCCTCGACGGCGGCCACGGTGTTGGCAAGCCCCATGCCGCGCGTGTTGTGAAAGTGCGCCGTCCATTGCATTGCAGGGTGCCTTGCCAGCACCGCCTCGCAGATGGCCTGCACCTGCGTGGGAAAAGCCATGCCCGTGGTGTCGCACAGTGTGATGCCCCGCACCTGCAGCACGGCGAAGCGGTCGATCCATTCGAGCACCGTGGCCAGCGGCACCTCGCCCTCCATCGGGCAGCCGAACACGCATGAGAGCGAGACGTTCACCGGTACGCCGGCCTGCTTTGCCAGCGCGATGACTTCGGCCAGCTGGGCGAAAGACTGCTCACGCGTCATGCGCAGGTTGCTGAGGTTGTGCGTCTCGCTCACCGACATCACGATGTTGAACTCGTCGATGCGGCTTTCCAGCGCGCGCTCGGCGCCTCGCAGGTTTGGCACCAGCGCGGTGTAGACCACGCCGGGGCGGCGCGCGATGCGCTGCATCACCTCTTCACCGTCGCGCAGTGCCGGTATGGCCTTGGCGGAAGTGAACGAGGTCACCTCGATCTTGGCGTAGCCGAGCGTGCCCAGACGGTCGACCAATGCAATCTTGTCGTCTGGGGGAATGAATCGGCTCTCCATCTGGAAGCCGTCTCGCGTGGCTACTTCGTTGATGAAGAGCCGCTTGCCGTTGCCTGCTTTCATACGGCCTCGCTTTCTTCGGTGCGGCGTGCGGGCCAGCCCGCGCCCTGCAGCTGATCGGTGTGTTCGCCGAGCCGCGGCGCGGGGTGCGCAATGCGCCCGGGCGTGGCGCTGAGCTTGGGCACGACCCCGGGCACTTTGAGCGTACCACCGTCGGAGGTGCTCGCCTCCACGATCATCTGCCGCGACTGGTATTGCGGATCGGCTGCGATGTCGGCCACCGAGTAGATGCGCCCGACCGGCACGCCGGCCGCATCGAGCACCGCCAGCACTTCGTCGCGGCTGCGCTGGAGCGTCCAGGCCTCGATGGCGGCATCGATTTCTTCCACGCACGCCACGCGCCCGTCGTTGTGCGCCAGCCGCGCGTCGTTCTCCAGGTCGGCGCGGCCGATGGCCCGCATCAGCCGGCGGAAGATGCTGTCGCCGTTGCCCGCCACCAGCACGTAATGTCCGTCGCTGCACTTGTAGGCATTGGTCGGCGCGATGCCCGGCAACGCGCTGCCGGCACGCTCCCGCACCGCGCCGAACGCGTCGTATTCGGGGAGCAGGCTTTCCATCACGTTGAAGACCGACTCGTACAGCGCCACGTCGATGAATTGCCCTTCGCCGCCATGGGCCGTGCGGTGGTGCAGCGCGGTGAGCACACCGATCACGCCATGCAACGCAGCCAGCGTGTCGCCGAGCGATACCCCCACACGCACAGGCACCCGGCCTGGCTCGCCGCTCAGGTAGCGCAGCCCTCCCATCGATTCGCCGAGCACGCCGAAGCCCGGCTTGTCGCGGTAGGGGCCGGTTTGCCCGTAGCCGGAGATGCGCAGCATGATGAGCTTTGGGTTGAGCGAATGCAGCTGCTCCCAGCCCAGGCCCCAGCCTTCGAGCGTGCCGGGCTTGAAATTCTCGATCAGCACATCGGCCTCGAGTGCCAGTGCGCGCACGGCCTCCTGGCCTTCCGCGCTGCGCAGGTCGAGACACACCGATCGCTTGTTGCGCGACTGCACCTCCCACCACACCGAAGTGCCTTCGCGCAGCATCCGCCACTTGCGCAGAGGATCGCCGACGCCGGCGGGCTCGACCTTGATCACATCGGCGCCGAACTCCGCCAGCGTCTTGCCGGCGAATGGCCCGGCAATGAGCTGGCCGAGCTCCAGCACCTTGAGGCCTTCGAGTGCGTTCATCTGCGTCTGTCTCCTGTTGGAATGCCCCAACTCTAGGAACAGATCGCGTCCGCCGGAATTGCTCTGACGGCAGCACGCCTTCGCAAAATGCGAAGGCCGGTGCTGTGCTTGACTCCCTACTTCTTCTTGGCCAGCGCAGGCTTGGCCGCGGGCAGTGGCGCTTCAGGCGCCTTGACCCAGCCGCGCAGCACAACGCCCAGTAAGAGACCACCCGCGAAGATGGCCCAGTACATCCACACCGGCATGTTCTCCATGCCGCTGTGCAGGTTCATGCCGAATGCAGCGCCGACGGCCATCAGCGGAAAGGTCAGCGCCGCAATGGTGTTGAGCTTGTGCTGCGCGCGGCTGACTTCACGGGTAGAGCGTGCCTGCGCCTCGGCCGCGTGCGCGAGCCGATAGTCGAGCGACATGCGGGTATCGGCCAGCAGCAACTCCAGGCCGCGCGTGATCTCGACCGCCAGATCGCGCAGGTCGATCAGCATCAGGTCTTCCTTGACGGCATCGCGAGCCGCCTGCAAGGCGGCCTGCATGTTCATGGCGGCGCGGGTCAGCGGAATGAGCGGGCCAAGAACCTGGAACAGATCTTCGGAAGTTTCAGCGGCCGCGTGCCTGGTCTCGAAAGTAGCCAGCGCCGTGCGATAGCTTTCGAGCAGCTTGGCAAACGCCCGCTCGCCGGGGTTGTTGCCCTTGTGGAACCATGCGCCATCAGGCTTGCGCAAGAACACCGCCGGCTTGCGCTCCGCGCCGGGTCCGGCGGGCGGCTCGTGCAGGATTACCAGCAGGTGGCCCTGCTCGTGAATGATGCGCTGTGCACCGTAGCTGGTGCCTCCCAGCCGCTGCTGGATTTCAGGCGGCAGCTCCCAGTCGTAGTCGATTCTTCTTGGCATCAGGCGGCCTGCAGTTCTTTCCACAAGGTGTCGAATTCGTCCGCAAAGCGGCGCACGAGCGAGGGGTCGTTGCTCAAGATGACGTTCTCTTCGTTGTGCTCGCAGGCGCTACGGGTCCAGTTGTAGCTGCCGTTCAGCAACCGTGCGCCGTCGAAGATGGCGAACTTGTGATGCATGTGCGCCTCGGTGCGGTCCACCGCAATCGGAATGCCGGCCGCGCGCAACTGACCGACGTCGCTACCGCGATCGAATTCCTTGTCGTTGTCCGTAATAAAGCGCACCGCCACGCCGCGCCGGTGTGCGGCCAGCACCTCGGCGGTAATGCGGTCGTCCGAAAGCGTAAACACACACAGGTCGACCGAGCGCTTGGCGGCCTTCAGTTGCTGGTTGATCGCCTGCAGGCAAGCGGTGCCGGGGCTGAAGAAGGCCTGCGAGTGCACTGCAACGGCATCGGGCGAGCGGCCGGTGTCGATCGAGCGGACCACGCCTTCGAGCCACTTGAGCAAGGACAACTGCTCCGGATCTGCGGTGCGGGCGCGCACCAGGTCGAACGCACGATTGCGCAGTTGGCGTAGGCCGTCCTCGGGCGGGGAAGCTTCGCGCAATGTATGCACGAGAACGCGGCGCTCGTCGTCGCTCAGGCGCTCGTCGGCCATGGTGGCGTCTAGCTGGGCCAATAGTTCGGGAAGGGCCGACATGTCAGTGGTTCTCCGTGTTGCTGCGCCCGTGTTGGGGCTGTTGTTGGTGACGCTGTTGTTCAGGGCGCGTGCAAAGGCCACCGGGTACTCCCCTCCGCGAATGTCCCCCGCCTTCGGCTCCTCCTTTATTTCGC
>NZ_JBBCBW010000018.1:0-123372 GCF_037204085.1 Variovorax sp. CCNWLW235
CGAAATAAAGGAGGAGCCGAAGGCGGGGGACATTCGCGGAGGGGAGTACCCGGTGGCCTTTGCACAAGCCCTGAACAACAGCGCCCAGAAAGCCAGCCGCGCAAAAACGTGGCGGAAAAAATGACATGTTGACCATTCTTTTCGACGGTATCGCCTACGGCATGCTGCTCTTCGTGCTCGCGGTAGGCTTGGCCGTGACGCTCGGGCTGATGAACTTCATCAACCTGGCCCACGGTGCATTCGCCATGGCCGGCGGGTACCTCACCGTGTTTGCGATGCAGAAACTCGGCGTGCCGTTCCTGGCCTGCCTGCCGCTTGCATTCATCGTCGTGGCTCTGGCGGGCGCATTGCTCGAGCGAACGCTCTACCGGCCCATGTACGGCAAGCCGCACCTCGACCAGGTGCTGTTCTCCATCGGCCTAGCCTTCATGGCCGTGGCGGCCATCGATTACTTCGTCGGCTCGTCGCAGCAGAACATCCAGTTGCCCGAATGGCTGCGCGGCCGTACAGAAATTGGTGATGGTGCGCTGCTGCTTGGCATGGGGCACTACCGGCTCTTCATCATTGCCGTATGCGCCGTGCTCACCGTGGTGCTTCAGCTCGTTCTTTCGAAGACCCGCTTCGGCAGCCGCTTGCGCGCGGCCGTGGATGACCCGCGCGTTGCTTCGGGTCTGGGCATCAATGTCAATGTTGTGTTCCTGCTGACCTTTGCAGTCGGCTCAGGCCTTGCAGGGCTCGGCGGTGCACTGGGCGCGGAAATCCTCGGCCTCGATCCGACCTTTCCGCTCAAGTACATGATCTATTTTCTGATCGTGGTGTCGGTCGGTGGCACCTCGTCGATCACCGGGCCGCTCGCGGCTGCGCTACTGCTTGGCATTGCCGACGTGGCGGGCAAGTATTTCATTCCCAAGATGGGCGCGTTCACCGTTTACCTGCTCATGATCTTGATATTGATGTGGCGGCCCCAGGGCTTGTTCACGCGCAAGGGAGGCCGCTGAATGAACGAGCCTTCAACCTACCAGTCGGCCCTGTTGCACAAGGCGCGCTGGCGTCCGCTCGAATTCGTGGTGTGGGCAGTGGCGTTTGCGCTGCCGTTCGTCATGCCTTCGCATTCGCTGCTGGTCAACGAGATTGCCATCGTTGCGCTGTTCGCGATGTCGCTCGATCTGATCCTCGGCTACACGGGCATCGTGTCGCTCGGCCATGCCGCCTTCTTCGGCTTTGGCGCCTACGCCGCCGCGCTCTTCGCCAAGCTCGTGATGCCTGATCCGACCGTGGGGCTGGTGGTGGCTACCGTGCTCTCGGCCATGCTCGGGCTCGTGGCCAGCGTGACGATCCTGCGCGGCAGCGACCTCACGCGGCTCATGGTCACGCTCGGCACCGCGCTGCTGCTGCTCGAGCTTGCCAACAAGCTCGACTGGCTCACCGGCGGTGCCGACGGGCTGCAGGGCGTGGTGATGGGGCCGGTGCTCGGCCTGTTCGAATTCGACCTGTACGGCCGCACGGCGGCCTGGTATTCGCTGGCCGTGATGCTTCTGCTGTTCCTCGTGATGCGCCGCATCGTGCACTCGCCCTTCGGCGCCACACTGAAGGCGATTCGCGACAACCGGCTGCGCGCCATGGCCATCGGCATTCCGGTGGTGTCGCGGCTCGTGGTCATCTATACCGTGGCGGCCGGCATTGCTGGTGCGGCGGGCGCGCTGCTGGCGCAGACCACCGGCTTTGCCTCGCTCGATGTGCTGGCTTTCGACCGATCGGCCGACGTGCTGCTCATGCTGGTGATCGGCGGCGTGGGCTGGCTCTATGGCGGCGTGGCGGGTGCCATCGTCTTCAAGCTGCTGCAGAACTGGCTCTCGGCCGTGACGCCGCAGTACTGGATGTTCTGGATCGGCCTGCTGCTGGTGTTGCTGGTTCTGGTGGGGCGCGACCGCGTGCTCAAGCCGTGGAGCTGGCTGGGCAAGAGAAAAGGGAGCGGCGCATGACCGACACCGTGCTTTCGACCCAGGGGCTGGTGATGCGCTTTGGCGGCATCACGGCCACCAACAATGTCACCATGGAGCTCAAGCGCGGTGCGCGCCATGCGCTGATCGGCCCCAACGGTGCCGGCAAGACCACGCTCATCAACCTGCTGACCGGCGTGCTCGTGCCTACCGAAGGCCGCATCTCGCTGCTCGGCGAAGACATCACCACGCTGGCGCCGCACAAGCGGGTGGCGCGCGGGCTGGTGCGCACCTTCCAGATCAACCAGCTGTTCGATTCGATGACGCCGCTCGAAACGCTGGCGCTCGTCGTGTCGCAGCATCAAGGTATCTCGTCGCAATGGTGGCGCCCGCTGGGCTCCACCAAGGCCGTGACCGAACGCGCGGCGCAGTTGCTGGAGCAGTTTCACCTCGGCGACGTGGCCCGGCAGCAGACGAAATTCATGGCCTACGGCAAGCGCCGCCTGCTCGAGATTGCGATTGCGCTGGCCTGCGAACCGCGTGTGCTGCTGCTCGACGAACCCGTGGCGGGCGTGCCCGCCGGCGAGCGCGAAGAGTTGCTTGAAACCGTTGCCGCACTGCCGGCCGATGTGTCGGTGTTGCTGATCGAGCACGACATGGACCTGGTATTCAGCTTTGCCGACCGCATGACGGTGCTGGTGAACGGCGCGCTGCTGACCGAGGGCGACCCCGAAACCATCGCCAACGATCCGAAGGTGAAAGAGGTCTATCTGGGCCATGGAGAGGGTGCCCATGTCTGAGTTGCTGCGCATCGAGAACCTGAGCGCCGGCTACGGCGAGGCCGTGGTGCTGCACGACGTTGCCTTTTCGCTGGGCGAAGGGCAAACGCTGGCGCTGCTGGGGCGCAACGGCACAGGAAAGACCACGTTGATCAACACGCTGGCAGGGGCCACCCGACAACATGGCGGAACCATCACGCTCCGCGGGCAAGCCCTGCACAAGCTCGCGCCGCATCAGCGTGCGGCGGCTGGCATTGGCTGGGTACCGCAGGAGCGCAACATCTTCAAGTCGCTCACGGTGCATGAAAACCTCACCGCGGTGGAGCGCCCCGGAAAGTGGAACCCGCAGCGCGTCTACGAGATGTTCCCGCGCCTGGCCGAGCGCAAGACCAACCTCGGCACGCAGCTTTCGGGCGGCGAGCAGCAGATGCTCGCCGTCGGTCGCGCGCTGGTGCTCAACCCCCGGCTGCTGCTGCTCGACGAGCCGCTCGAAGGCCTCGCGCCGATCATCGTGGAAGAGCTGTTGCGCGCCATCCGCCGCATCACGCAGGACGAGGGCTTGGCGGCCATCATCGTGGAACAGCACCCGCAGGCGATCCTCGCGATTTCCGACCACGCGGTGGTGCTCGACCACGGCACCATCGTGCACACCGACAGCGCGGCGGCATTGCGCAGCCAGCCGCAGGTGCTTGAAAGATTGCTGGGCGTGGCCCGGTAACTGTCCCGGCAAACAAGAAGGAGACACACACAAATGGCGACCCCGAAGAAAGTATTTTGCGGGGGCGCCATGCTGGCCTCCGCCATCTTGCTGGCTGCCTGCGGCACCACCACAGGGCCGCAGAGCCTGTCGCTCGGCGGCAATCCTGCGGCATCTTGCGCGGCGCTCGTCGCCCCGGTGGCGCCCGTGGCCATCGGCCTGCCGAGCGGCGCGGCGACGATCGACTCGGCCACCCTCGTTCCCGCCGCCGCGCTTGCGGTGGCGGAGCGTGGGCCGACCCCTGCGGCGCGCATCACGCCGCCGACGCCCGCGCACTGCAAGGTGCTCGGCCGCATTGCGCCGCTCGATGCGGCGGCGCCGCCCATCCTGTTCCAGGTCAACCTGCCGCTCGTGTGGAACGGGCGCAGCGTGCAATACGGCGGCGGCGGTTTCAACGGCGTGCTGATCACCGGCCTTGCGCTGGTGCCGGGCGCGCGCTTCGAGCAGCCCACGCCGCTCGCGCAAGGCTATGTGACCTACGGCACCGATTCCGGCCACCAGAACGTGCAGGGCCAGCCGCCGCAGGCCTTTGCGCTCAACGACGAGGCGCTGGTGAATTTTGCGCACGCCTCGTACAAGAAGGTGCGCGACGTGGCGGTGGCGCTGATGCAGCGCGCCTACGGGCAGGCGCCGCAGAAGCTGTACTTCGTGGGCAGCTCCGAAGGCGGCCGCGAAGGGCTCACCATGGCGCAGCGCTATCCGCAGGATTTCGACGGCATCTTCAGCCGCGTGCCGGTCATCAACTGGACGGGACTGCAACACGCCGGCACGCGCAACGGCATTGCCACCATGGGCGAAGGGTGGTTGCGGCCCGCACAGGTGCAGCTGGTGCACAACGCTGTGCTCGCGTCATGCGACACAACGGACGGTGTGGCGGACGGCATCGTGTCGAACCCGGTGGCCTGCCTGCAGCGCTTCGATCCCGCCAGCCTGCGCTGCGCCGCCGGCACCAGCGGAGACAACTGCCTGAACGATGCACAGGTGCAGGCGGTGCGCACGCTGCGCTCCCCATGGCGCTCACCCGTGCCGCTGGCGAATGGGGTGGCCGAGTACCCAGGCTGGGGCATCGGAGGCGAAGGCACGCCGGCCTTTGCAGCCACGGGCGGCTGGAACGCGTGGTGGACGGGCACCGCCGCGCCCACCGTGCCGCCGCAACAGAGCAACGGCATTGCATGGTTCTACGGCAGCGGGGCGCTGCAGTATTTCTATGCGCGCAATCCGTCGCTCGACGTGCGCAACTACCGCGCGGAAGATTTCGCTGCGCGCATTGCCACGGTGTCGCAGCTGATGGATTCGACCAATCCTGATCTCGGTGCGTTCCAGGCTCGCGGCGGCAAGCTGCTGATGCTCGAGCACATGGCCGACTATGCCCAGAGCCCGTTCGCCGGCATTCGCTATTACGAGTCGGTGGTGGCGCGCATGGGGCGCGACAACGTCGACCGCTTCATGCGCCTTTACACCGCACCGGGCGTGGACCACGTGGGCGCCGGCGCGCCGGCCAATGTCGACATGCTCGGCACACTGGCCGACTGGGTCGAGCGCGGCCGCGCACCGGCTGGCCTGCAACTGGCCGAGCAGGAAGTGCAGCCGCCGTTCAGGGTGGTTCGTTCCCGCCCGCTGTGCGAATGGCCGCTGTGGCCGCGCTACACGGGTGGCGACGCATCGCAGGCGGGCAGCTTCCAGTGCAGCAGGTAGCAGTGCGAAGGCTGTGATGGCCTAGATTGCGCAACTGTCAGGGCCGCACGATGCCTGGCCGGTCCCAGCCTTTGCCGCAGCGCCGGAAGGTGCTGCAAGCGTGGCCAGTTGAGCCTTCCACTCATCGGCGCGGCCGAGCCACGGACCGATGTCGATGCGGCTCGCAGTGCCATCGGCCTGCGCCAGCACGAAGGTCGGAAAGCCCTGGCCACCTGCGCGCTGCAGCAGCTGCCGGCTCTCCGCGATATGCCGGGAGGTCGCCTCGCCGGACAGTCGTGCGAACGCCGATGCAAAGGCCTCGGCATCGAAGCCAAGTTCCGCGGCCAGCGCGGCGAGCTCGCCCATATCGGCGACGCGCCGGCCTTCGACATAGTGCGCGCGCTGCAGCCGGTGGATCATGTCGAGGCCGCCACCCGTTCGCAGCGCTTCGGCCGCGAGCACTGCGGTGGTCGGCGGCTCGGAATCCATGACCGCGCCGGTGTCGCGCAGCAGCCCTTCGAAGTAGCCTTCGCCGAAGGGCTGGCCCGTGAGTTCGGCAATGCGCCGGTCGTGCGGCATCACGTACTCGCGCCACTGCGCGGTGATGGGCCGCCGGTTGGCGCCGGTCATCATGCCGCCGCCGTGGAACTCGACCTTGAGGCCCGGCACGCTGCGCGCCGCATCGACCAGCGGTGCGGCCGCATAGCACCAGCCGCACATCGGATCGAAGATGTAGTGCAGCGTGGTGCTGTTGTTGTCGTTCACTGCGGCCATTTCATTTCTCCCTTGATCACCTTGGCGCTCAGTTCGAGCGACGAAGCGTGCTGCAGCTTGGGGTAGCGCTTCTTCATGGCGGCGACCAGCGCGGCCGAATCCTTGGCCTTGGCGGCTTCGGTTTCAAAGGCCTGCAGGTAGCTGCGCGTGAACTTCACCGAAGCCACAGAGTAGGGCATCGATCCATCGGCATTGGGTTCGAAGTGGCCGGGCACCACCGTCTTGGGGCGCAGCGCTTCGATGCGGCCGAGCGTCTTGATCCAGTCGCGGCGCGATTCGGGCGTTTGCGTGTCGGCCACCCAGAGGTGGATGTTGGCCGACACGGGCACGCCGCCGACCACTGCCTTGATGGAGGGAATCCACGCAAAGGTGCGGGCCGGCGTCGGGCCGTCGAGGCCCACCACCTGGATCTTGCGGCCTTCGAGTTCGATGCTGTCGCCGGCCAGCGGCTCGGGCACGACCAGCGCCTTGGGGGCGTTCTCTTTCAGGATCGGGCCCCAGTGCGCGAGCTTGCCGTCCTTCGACGCCTGGATGGCGGCGACGGTCTGCGGCGTGGCGACGATCTTCGCGTCGGGGAAGGCGGCCTGGATCACGTCGAGGCCGAAGTAGTAGTCGGGATCGCTGTGGCTGATGTAGACCGTGGTCAGCTTCTTGCCGCTGGCCTTGATTTTCTGCACCAGCGCCTCGGCATCGTTGCGCTGGAACTGCGCGTCGATCAGCACCGCATCGGCCTCGCCGGTGACCAGCTCGGAAGACACGGGGAACATCGACTTGGCGCCGGGGTTGTACACGTCCAGCTTCAGCGGCTCGGCCGCATGGGCTGCGAGCGAGGCGAGGGACAGCGTGGCGGAAAGGGCAGCGGCGGAAAGAAGGCTTCTGCGGAACATGTCGGGTCTTTCGGTTGAATAGGCTTGATGGGTGACAACGTGACAGACCCGATGGTAGGTTTCTATAAAAGAAACAAAAATCCCGATTCGGCCAATGAATAGTTTCTGTTTTCGGTCGAATGGGGTGCCGGATGATCAGTCTGTGGCGCAGCTTTCGAGATGCGCCACGAGCAACTGCGCCGCCAGCGACAGCGTCTCTTCACCGCGAAAGCAGATGGCGAAGCGGCGGCGCGCCCAGGCGTCGGTCAGCGGCATGAGCCGAAGACCGTAGGCGTCGGCAAAGGGTTGCGCCACTTCCGCCGGCACCACGCTGATCGCCAAGCCGGCGCGCACCACGCGCAGCGCGGCGTCGAAGTTGCTCACCAGCACGCGATAGGCCAGCGGCTTGCCGGCGACGGCGGCTTCGCGCGCGAGCATCAGCTGCACGGCGCTCAGCGCCGGCATGCCGACGAACTCGTGCTCGAGCACATCCTCGAAGCGCACCTTGCCGCGGCGCGCCGCCGGGTGTGACGGGTGCGCGACCACCGCCAAGTGGTCGGTGCGGTAGCTGCGCCGCTGCAGGCCTTCGAGGTCGGCTGCGTCCCAGCACAGGCCGATCGATGCGCTGCCCTCGCGAATGCCGCGCACGATCTCGGGGCTCACGCGCTCTTCCATGTCGACCCGGATGTCGCGGTGTGCCGGGTTCTGCAGAAAGTTGGCCACGTCTTCGGCCAGCGATTCGGCCATGACCGAGGCCGACGCGAGGATGCGCACATGCCCCCGCGCTCCGCTTGCATATGCAGCCATGTCGCGCTCGATGCGCTGCGCGCTGCCGAGCATCGCGCGCGCATGCTCCAGCAAGGTTTCGCCGGCCGGCGTAGGCACCACGCCACGGCGCTTGCGCAGCAGCAGCGGCGTGCCCACGGCGTCTTCGAGCTGCGCGAGCCGCTTGCTGATGGCCGAGCCGACGATGCTGGCTTGCTCCCCAGCGCGCGCGATGCTGCGGGTTTCGCACACGGAGACGAAGAGGCGGAGGGTGGTCAGGTCGAGGTCTCTCATGTGGTTGCCGGGTCTTGAGATGTGGTATTCCATTTTGGAACGAATTGGCTTCCAAAATCTATTTTCTGATTCGAATGGGAACTCCTAACATCGGCGCCAGACCACGAAGGAGACACCTTTGAACGATGCATCGGTAGCAGCACCCGCCGCTCACGCCTTTTTGCCGCCCAGCGCGGTTGTCCGCGAAGTGGGGCTGCGCGACGGCCTGCAGAGCATCGCGAGAACGCTGCCCACTGCGCAGAAGCTCGAATGGATTCGCGACGCGCATGCCGCCGGGCAGCGCGAGATCGAAGTCGGCTCCTTCGTGCCCGCCCGCCTGTTGCCGCAACTGGCGGACACGGCCGAGCTGCTGGCCTACGCCAAGACGCTGCCGGGGCTTTTCACTTCGGTGCTGGTGCCCAACCTGCGGGGCGCGGAACTCGCCATTGCGGGCGAGGCCGACCTGATGATGGTGCCGCTGTCGGCCAGCCATGCGCACAGCTTGGCCAACCTGCGCAAGACGCCCGACGAGGTGGTGGCCGAGGTCGCCCGCATCCGCGCCGCGCGCGATGCCGCGGGCTCCAAGACGATGATCGAGGGCGGCGTGGGCACCGCCTTCGGCTGCACCATCCAGGGCCATGTAGATACGGAAGAGGTGCTGCGCCTGATGCAGGCGCTGCTCGATGCGGGCGCCGACCGGGTGGGCCTGGCAGACACCGTCGGCTATGCCGATCCGGCCATGGTCCGCAGCCTGTTCGAACGCGCGCGGCGCATTGCGGGCGACCGCTTGTGGTGCGGCCATTTCCACGACACGCGCGGCCTGGGGCTTGCCAACGTGTATGCCACGCTCGAAGTCGGCATTTCACGCTTCGACGCCTGCCTGGCCGGCATCGGTGGTTGCCCGCATGCGCCGGGTGCCAGCGGCAATGTCGACACCGAAGACCTCGTCTTCATGCTCGAGAGCATGGGCGTGCGCACCGGCGTCGATCTGCCGAAGCTGCTCGACTTGCGCGAGCGCGTGGCCGGCTGGCTCGAAGGCGAAACGCTGCAGGGTACGGTGTGGCGCGCCGGCTTTCCGAAGACCTTTGCGGCGAGCACCGGAGTCGCGGCATGAGCGACACCACGACGAAGCCCGAGGAAAAGCGCCTGCCGCTCACCGGCATTCGCGTGGTCGAGTTCACGCACATGGTCATGGGGCCGACCTGCGGCATGGTGCTGGCGGATCTGGGCGCCGAGGTCATCAAGGTCGAGCCGATCGACGGCGACCGCACGCGGCACCTGCTGGGTGCGGGCGCCGGTTTCTTCCCGATGTTCAACCGCAACAAGAAGAGCATCGCGCTCGATCTGCGCCACCCGCAGGGGCTTGAGGCGGCGCTGCGCCTGTGCGCCACCGCCGACGTGGTGGCGCAGAACTTCAGGCCCGGCACCATGGACAAATACGGGCTCGGCTACGCGGCGCTCGGCAAGCTCAATCCGCGGCTGGTGTACGTGAACCACACCGGCTTTCTGCCCGGGCCCTACGAGCACCGCACCGCGCTCGACGAGGTGGTGCAGATGATGGGAGGCCTGGCCTACATGACGGGGCGGCCCGGTGACCCGCTGCGCGCGGGCACCAGCGTGAACGACATCATGGGCGGCATGTTCGGCGCCATCGGTGCCATGGCCGCGCTCATGCAGCGCATACAGACCGGCAAGGGCCAGGAAGTGCAGTCCGCGCTGTTCGAGAACAACGTGTTCCTGGTCGGCCAGCACATGCTGCAGTACGCCATCACGGGCCAGGCGGCGGCGCCGATGCCCGAGCGCATCTCGGCCTGGGCGCTGTACGACGTGTTCACCGTGAAGGACGGCGAGCAGATCTTTCTGGCCGCGGTGAGCGATGCGCAATGGCGGGTGTTCTGCGATGCGCTCGGCTTCGACGACCTGAAGGCCGACCCCGCCTTGCGCACCAACAACGACCGGGTTCGCGTGCGGCCGAAGCTGCTCGCGGACCTGCGCGGCCGGCTGGCCGACCGCTCGGCCGCCGAGCTGTCGGCGATCTTCGAGGCGCGTGGCCTGCCTTTCGCGCCCATCGTGCGGCCTGAAGACCTTTACGACGATCCGCACCTGAAGGCCACCGGCGGCCTCGCCGACATCCGCCTGCCCGACGGCGAGCGCGCAGGAGAAACCGCGCAGACCACGTTGTTCCCGATCACGCTGGGCGGCGAGCGACTGGGCGTGCGGCTCGATCCGCCGACGCTCGGCGAACACACGCGTGAGCTGCTGGCCGAACTCGGCTATGCCGATGCGCAGGTGGCTGCAATGCAGGCCGAATTGGCCATCGCCTGAGCGCGATTTTTTCTTCGAAGACCATAAAGAGAGACAAGACCATGCACACGATGCTTCCCCCGATGACCCGCCGCGCCGTATTGGGTGTTGGCGCTTCCGCAGCCGCACTGGCTGCTTGCCCAGCGCTCGCACAGGGCTCCGACAAGCCCATTCGCTTCATCCTGCCGATCAGTGCTGGTTCGGGCGTGGACGCCATCGCGCGCGCGGCATCGGTTGCGCTCGGCAAGGCCTTCGGCCAGCCGGTGGTGATCGAAAACCTGCCCGGCGCGGGCGGCATCACCGGCACATCGGTGGTGGTCAAGGCCGCGCCCGACGGGCTCACGCTCGGCATGGTGTCGAACAACCACGTCATCAACCCGGCGGTGTACAAGAAGATGCCCTTCGACGCCATCGCGGACGTGACGCCCATCAGCGTGGTGGGCGCGACGCCGCTGGTGCTTGTGGTCAATCCGAAGCTCCCCGCCAAGAACGTGAAGGAACTGGTGGCGCTGCTGCGCGCCAAGCCCGACACCTACAACTACGCTTCGTCGGGCAACGGCACCATCATTCACCTGGCCGGCGAGATGTTCATGGAAGAGGCCGGCGTGAAGGCGCGGCACATTCCCTACAAGGGCACCGGCCCCATGGTCACCGACATGATCGCGGGCCAGGTCGAGATGGGCGTGGTGGCATTGCCCGCGGTGCAGCCGCACCTCAAGAGCGGGGCGCTGCGGGCCATTGGCCTGTGCAGCGCGCAGCGCTCGCCGGCTGCGCCGGACATCCAGACCATTGCGGAACAGGGCTTGCCCAACTACGCAGTCGAAGGCTGGTTCGCGGTGATCGGCCCGCCCAAGATGCAGGCCGCCGACATCCAGCGCGCGCACGCCGCGGTGGCCGCGGCTTTCACGAGCGAAGAGGTGCGGGACGCCATGGACAAGCAGGGCAACGTCATCAAGCCCACTTCGCCCGAACAGGCCGCGAGCTACTTTCGCAGCGAAGCCGCGCGCTATGCGGCGCTGGTGAAAAAGGCGAACGTCGTATTGGAGTGAAGCGCGGGCTCAGGCCGGGCTCGTGATCTTGAGCCCGAGAATGCCTGCGACGATCAGGCCGACGCAAATCAGCCGCGCCGCGTTGGCAGGCTCGTGGAACAGCACGATGCCCAGGATGACCGTACCCACCGCGCCGATGCCGGTCCACACCGCATAGGCCGTGCCCACGGGCAGCGAGCGCATCGCCCAGCCCAGCAGCACCACGCTCAGCACCATCGAAATGGCTGTGCCGATGGAAGGCCACAGCCTGGTAAATCCTTCGGTGTACTTGAGACCGATGGCCCATCCCATTTCGAGCAGACCCGCCACCAACAACACGACCCACGCCATGTGCGCTCCTTGAAAAGGTTTCAGTTCTCGGGCCGCACGGCGCGGTAGAGCGCGCGCACGAAGTCCGACTGCGTGATCATGCCGGTGAGCCGCCTTTCATGGTCGATGATGGGGATATGGTGGTGGCCGCCCTCGGAGAACAGCGGCACCAGGTCGACCACCGGGCGGTCGGCGCTGGCCACGCGCACCTGGCGCGTCATGATCTGGCCGACCACCTCGGGCTTGTTCGACACCACGGTGCGCGTGGCGCGTATCAGGTCGCGCAGGCGCCCCGCAATGCCTTCGTGGTGTTCGAGGTCGAGCATGCGAAAGAAATCGGCCTGCGTGACGATGCCGACCACGCGGCGCGTGCGGTCGATGACGGGCAGGGCCTTGATGCGGCGCTGGTTCATCAGCGTCCAGGCCTCCTGCAGCGGCGTACCGAACTCCACCGACACCGGGTCGCGCGACATGATGTCGGCGCAGTGCAGCGTGCCGAGGCGCCGCTTGTAAGACTCGAGCTCGGTCTGCTGGATGAGCGATTCGAGGTCGTCGCGGCTGATGTCCAGCACCTGGTTGTAGCGGGCCAGCACCGCATCGATGTCGGCTTGGCTGAAGCGGGCATCCGCCGACGGTGGCCGCGCCACCTGCACGTGCGGATAACGCCTGCCGGTGAACGTGTTGTAGGCCACGCCGGCCAGCACCAGCAGCAGCGAATTGACGAGGGTGGGGAACAACGCCGCGGAAAAATCGGTGGTGTGCGTCAGCACGGCGAGCAGCGCGGCGGCGCCGCCCGGCGGGTGCAGGCTGCGCGTCGCAAACATCAGCCCGATGGCCGCGCCGACGGCCAGCGCCGCGGCCCAGGCCGCATCGGGCACCCATCGCACGCAGGCAATGCCCACCAGCGTGGAGAGCGTGTTGCCCACGATCACCGACCAGGGCTGCGCCAGCGGGCTCGCGGGCACCGCAAACACCAGCACCGCGCTTGCGCCCATCGGCGCAATCAGCCAGATGCTGATGCCCGCCGCCTCGGCCATCCAGCGGCACAGCAGCGCGGTGATGAGCAGGCCAATTGCCGCCCCGCCCACGGCGCGCATGCGCTCGCGCACGTCGACGGTATTGCGGCCCGGCAACCAGGCGCGCGCATGCGTCAGCAAAGCGGAAAGCTGCGGCATGGCGTCAGACCTCCGCCGCCACTCGGCGGCCGATTTCGGGCCACTGGCCGTGCAGCCAGACCCAGGCGACCAGGCCGATGCCGAGCATCAGCATCGAGGTCAACGCCAGTGCCAGCGTGGAATGCATGACCAGCGGCGCCACCACGCCGGCAACAAGGCCGTTGGCGGTGGAGCCGATCACGGCCTGCAGCGACGAGGCCATGCCGCGCCGCTCCGGATGGAGGTCGAGCACCAGCAGGGTAACGACGGGCACCATGAGCGCCCAGCCGAAGGCAAAAACCGCCAGCGGCCACAGGGCCCACGCGGCGTGCGCGGTGAACAGCGCATTGGCCGCAACGTTCACCAGCGATGTGACGAGCATGATCAGAAAGCCGTCGCGGATCTGCCGCTTGGGCGCCACCTTGCCGGCCATGCGGCCGCTGGCCCACGCGCCGGACATGATGCCGCCGATGGTCAGCAGAAAGAACCAGAAGAACTGCGTCGGCGCCAGGGCGAGGTGATCGCCCAGGAAGGCGGGCGCCGCCAGCACATAGAGGAACATGCCGTTGAACGGAACACCGCTTGCAAAGGCGAGCAGCAGAAAGCGCGGATCGGAGCACAGGTCCCAGTAGCCGCGCATCAGGTGGCGCACCTGGAACGGCTGGCGCTGGCTCTGGTGCAGGGTTTCGGGCAGCAGCTTGTAGTTGGCCACGAACAAAATCACGCCGACCGCCACCAGGAACCAGAAGATCGCATGCCAGCCGGCATGAACGAATAGAAAGCCGCCGACGATCGGTGCAATGGCCGGCGCCACGCCGAAGTAGATCGTCACCTGGCTCATCACCCGCTGCGCATCGGCCGGCGGGAACATGTCTCGGATGACCGCGCGCGAGACCACGATGCCCGCGCCGGTCGAAAGGCCCTGCAGGCCGCGGAACAGCACCAGCTGCGCAATGTTCTGCGACAGCGCGCAGCCCAGCGACGCAATGGTGAACACCGCAAGGCCCCACAGCACCACGGGCCGGCGGCCGAAGCTGTCCGACAGCGCGCCGTGGAACAGGTTCATGAACGCGAAGCCGAACAGGTAGGCCGAAAGCGTCTGCTGCATTTCGGCCGGCGTGGCGCCGATGGAGCGCGCGATGCCCGAGAAGGCCGGAATGTAGGTGTCGATGGAAAAGGGACCGAGCATGCCCAGCACTGCGAGCAGCACGGCAAGCGCCCAGCGCGGGGCCAGCCAGAGCTTGTCTGCATCGGGATTCATGAGGTTTGCTCCATTTTTCTTATCCGAAGGCCAAAAAAGAAAGCGCCCTTGCGGGCGCCTCCTCGTCAGAGAAATACCGGGAGACCGGCTTAGAGCGTATCAATAAAGCTGCGCAGCTTGTCCGAACGCGAAGGATGCTTGAGCTTGCGCAGGGCCTTGGCCTCGATCTGGCGGATGCGCTCGCGGGTCACGTCGAACTGCTTGCCGACTTCTTCCAGCGTGTGGTCCGTGCTCATTTCAATACCGAAGCGCATGCGCAGCACCTTGGCTTCGCGCGGCGTGAGGCTGTCCAGGATGTCCTTGACCACGTCGCGCAGGCCCGCCTGCATTGCGGCCTCGATGGGGGCCGTGTTGCTGCTGTCCTCGATGAAGTCGCCCAGGTGCGAATCGTCGTCGTCGCCGATGGGGGTTTCCATCGAGATCGGCTCCTTCGCAATCTTCATGATCTTGCGGATCTTGTCTTCCGGGATCTCCATCTTCGCTGCCAGGATGCTGGCGTCGGGCTCGAAGCCGAACTCCTGCAGATGCTGGCGCGAGATGCGGTTCATCTTGTTGATCGTCTCGATCATGTGCACCGGAATGCGGATGGTTCGAGCCTGATCCGCGATGGACCGGGTAATCGCCTGGCGGATCCACCACGTGGCGTAGGTCGAGAACTTGTAGCCGCGGCGGTATTCGAACTTGTCGACCGCCTTCATGAGGCCGATGTTGCCTTCCTGGATCAGGTCGAGGAACTGCAGGCCGCGGTTGGTGTACTTCTTGGCAATGGAGATCACGAGGCGCAGGTTGGCCTCGATCATTTCCTTCTTGGCGTCGCGCGAGGACGATTCGCCCTCGTTCATGCGCTTGTTGATTTCCTTCAGCTGGGTGAGCGGCACCACCACGCGCGACTGGATGTCGGCGAGCTTTTGCTGCAGTTCCTGCACCGGCGGAATGTTGCGCGCGAGCACGGCGCTCCAGGGCTTGCCGGAGGCGGCCTGCTTCTCGACCCACTTCAGGTTGAGCAGGTTCGACGGCACGCGGTTGCCGTTCTTGTCGTAGCCCGAGAAGTCGCGAATGAACTCGTCCTGCGGGAAGCCGCACTTGTCCACGATGATGCGGCGCAGCTCGCGCTCCTTCTTGCGCACGTCGTCGACCTGCGTGCGAACCAGGTCGCACAGCTTTTCGATGGTCTTCGCCGTGAAGCGGATGGTCATGAGCTCGTCCGACAGGGCCTGCTGGGCCTTCTGGTAGGCGGGCGTGCCGTAGCCTTCCTTGTCGTAGATCTTGTGGACCTTCTCGAACATGACGGCAATGCGGTCGAAGCGCTCGAGCGCGTCGCGCTTGAGTTCTTCGAGCTTCTTGGTCAGCGCCTTGGAGCCGCCCTTGCCGTCGTCGTCGTCTTCCTCGTCGAATTCGTCGAAGTCTTCTTCGGCAACGTAGTCGTCGGCCTCGTTGGGGTTCGAGAAGCCGTCCACCACGGTGGAGATGACGACCTTGCCTTCACGGATGTCTGCGGCCAGGCGCAGGATTTCGGCGATGGTGGCGGGGGAGGCCGAAATGGCTTCCATCATGGCCATGAGGCCGCCTTCGATGCGCTTGGCGATTTCGATTTCGCCTTCGCGCGTCAGCAGCTCGACCGTGCCCATTTCGCGCATGTACATGCGCACGGGGTCGGTGGTGCGGCCGAATTCGCTGTCCACCGTGGAGAGCGCGGCTTCGGCTTCTTCTTCGGCTTCTTCCACCGTGGTGGCAGTGGGCGCGGTGTTGTTCAGCAGCAGGGTTTCGGCGTCGGGCGTTTGCTCGTAAACCGCCACGCCCATGTCGTTGAGCATGGTGACCACGACTTCCATGGTCTCGGCGTCGACCAGCTTGTCGGGCAGGTGGTCGGAGATTTCGCCGTGCGTGAGGTAGCCGCGGGTCTTGCCCAGCGTGATCAGGGTCTTCAGGCGCGAGCGGCGCTTGGCCAGGTCTTCCTCGGAGAGCACGGTCTCGTCGAGACCGAATTCCTTCATCAAGGCGCGTTCCTTCGCCTTGCTGATCTTCATGCGCAGCGGCTTGACCTTTTCCTCGGTGGTCGTTGCGGTTGCGGGTTCGTCGCCGACCAGGTCTTCCTCGATGTCCGACAGGTCGATGTCGCTCTCGGGGGCGTCATTGCCGGCCTTGGGCTTGCGGCCGCGCTTGGCGCCGGTGGCGGGCGCGGCAGCGCCGGCGGCCTTGGGCGGGCGGCCGACTTTCTTGGCGGCAGGGGCGGCGGCAACCGTCTTGGCGGCGGCTTTTTTCGGATCGTCGATGGAGGTCGATTTCGTGGGCACGGTTTTCACTTTCGTTGCGGCTGCCGATTTGGACGCGGCGGCACCCGACTTAGTTGCCGGCATAGCGCCAGC
Source organism: Variovorax sp. CCNWLW235 (assembly GCF_037204085.1). Lineage (NCBI taxonomy): Bacteria > Pseudomonadati > Pseudomonadota > Betaproteobacteria > Burkholderiales > Comamonadaceae > Variovorax > Variovorax sp. CCNWLW235. The sequence continues at coordinate 16,272 of NZ_JBBCBW010000018.1, forward strand.
TTTCAACGGTTTTTCTGCGACGGACTTTGCGGCGACGCCTTTGGCGAGTGAAGGAGCAGGCTTCTTTGAACTGGGCATACGACCTCGTTACAGCAAGATGGACCAAGCGAAATCACAGGCGCACCGCCACATGGACAGTGCCGCCACAGCCCGTGCACAGCACGGACGAGACACAAAGCCCGCGCACAGGCACGGACAGGACAAATGGGAAAGAGGAAGAAATTCCTCGTCAGGCAAGATGTCGGGCGAACATTTGGTGTGCAGTCCTTGCGGTTATTGACCCTTTCCGACGGATTTTTTCCGTTGGAGTGCGTTGCGCTAGGGGTCGGCCCGGAGGTGCTGCTGTCGCTCTTGCCTAATTTCGCCAGTTGCGAAGCCTTACATTATAGCCTATTGCGCAAATTTCAAGCACTTTATGCACCGGACGGCTTCAGCCGGGCGCGCAATTCGAGCCTTCGGGCTTCCAGGGCCTTGTAGCGCTCGAGGGCCTTCGGGTCCGTGCCGACGGCGGCAATGGCCTCGCTCTGCTCGGCTTTCAGCCGGTCGTCGAGCATGAAATCGAGCACGCTCGAAAGCTCCTTGGCTGCGTCAGCCAGGTGCTGGTCTTCCTCTCCTTCGGGCACCGGCGCGGCTTCTGACACGCTCATGAGCCGTTCCGCCAGCGGTTCGAAGTCGAGCCCGCGCATGCCTTCGCGCAACGCCGCCCAGGGCTGCAAGCCGTGCTCGTGCAGCTGGCTGTCGAGCCAGGTAAAAAGCGCGCCGTGCTGGCCGGGCAGGTCGCACAGCATCACGTGGAGCTCGTGCGACAGGGCTTCCCACTGCGCCATGTTCGACAGCAGCAGCCGCACCGCCACGTCGGGCCGGCTCGGCGGCTTGCCGCGGCCGCGCAGGGGCTCGATGGGCGCCTCGAACTTGCCGCCCCAGCGCTTGCCCTTGGTGAATTTGCCGCGGGGCTTGCCGCCGCTATCGCTTTCGTAGCGGGGCGGCGCGTACTCGGCCGGGAGCGGCATGTCGGGGTAGTCGAAAGAAGGATCGCCCGGCTCGCCAGAGTGGCGCGGCGCGGGTGCCGCAGCCGCCTTGCGCGGGCCGGGCGTGGCGGCCCAGAGCTCCGACAAGGCATTGGCGTCCAACTGCACCAGCGTCGCGATCTCGCTCAGCATCTGCCGCTTGAGCGCGCCGTCGGGCATGGCGCTCCAGAGCGGCCTTGCATTGCTGCTCATGTGGGCGCGGCCCTCTGCGGTGGTGAGGTCGCAGCCCTCGCGCGCGGCTTCGATCATGAAGCGCGAGAGCGGCGTGGCCTCTTGCACGAAGCGCGCGAACGCGTCGGCGCCGAATTCGCGGATGAAGCTGTCGGGGTCGTGCTCGGCCGGCAGAAACAGGAACTTGATGCTGCGCACGTCGGTGGCATAGGGCAGGGCGCCGTCGAGCGCCTTGCGCGCGGCCCGCCGGCCGGCCGCATCGCCGTCGAAGCTGAACACCACCGATTCGGTGAACCGGAAGAGCTTTTGCACGTGCTCCGTGGTGCAGGCCGTGCCGAGCGTGGCCACCGCATTCGGAAAGCCCAGCTGCGCCAGGGCGACCACGTCCATGTAGCCCTCGGTCACCAGCGCATAGCCGCGCTCGCGGAAGGCGGCGCGCGCCTCGTAAAGGCCGTAGAGCTCGCGGCCCTTGCTGAAGACCGGCGTTTCGGGGGAGTTCAGGTATTTGGGCTTTTCGTCGCCGAGCACCCGGCCGCCGAAGCCGATGCATTCGCCCTTGACGTTCCGGATGGGGAACATCACGCGGTCGCGGAAGCGGTCGTAGCGCTTGGCGTCTTCGGCGCCGTCCTCGGTGTTGACGATGACCAGGCCGCTTTCGGCAAGCAGCGGGTCGTCGTAGTCCGGAAACACGCTGGCCAAGGCGCGCCAGCCGGCCGGCGCATAGCCGATGCCGAACTGCTTGGCCACTTCGCCCGAGACGCCGCGGCCCTTCAGGTATTCGATGGCGCCCGGCGCCTGCCGCAAGGCCTTGCGGTAGGCCTCGCCGGCCTTTTCGAGCACGTCGGTCAGCGTGGCCTGTTTCTGGCGCTGGTTCGCGGCGCGGGCGCGTTCGGCGGGCGAGGCGTCGTCCTCGGGCACTTGCAGTCCGTATTGCCCGGCAAGGTCGTGCACCGCCTCGACGAAGCCCATGCCCGCGTGCTCCATGAGAAAACCGATGGCGTTGCCGTGCACGCCGCAGCCGAAGCAGTGATAGAACTGCTTGGTAGGGCTGACCGAAAAGGAGGGCGATTTTTCGCCGTGGAACGGGCACAGGCCCATGAAGTTGGCGCCGGCCTTCTTCAGCTGCACATAGCGCCCGACGATCTCCACCACGTCGGCGCGCGCGATGAGTTCCTGGATGAAAGAAGCGGGGATGGTCATGTAGGCGAAGAGCGGCAAATCATACGCAAGCGGCAGAACGCCCGCGCCCGGACGGCATACTGCCCGCACCGGACGAACGCCCCGGATTTCCACGCATGAAGACGCCCAAGCCATTGCACCACGTTGCGCCGCTGCTGCGCCACCCCCTTAGATTCGTGTGGGACTCGCTCAAGGCATTCCGCGCGAACCAGGGCCTGCTGCTCGCGGGCGCGGTGGCGTATTACGCACTGCTTTCCATCGTGCCGCTGCTCATCGTGAGCGTGATTGCGATGTCGCATGTGATCGAGCAGGCCGAATTGCTGCGCACCATCGGCCGGTATCTCGAGTGGCTGCTGCCGGGGCAGTCGAAGGCCATTGTCACGGAGCTGTCGAACTTTCTCGACCACCGGGACGTGATGGGGCCGGTGCTGTTGGTCACGATGATTTTCTTCAGCTCGCTTGCCTTCAGCATTCTCGAAAGTGCAATGGCGGTGATCTTTCATCACCGCAAGGCGGACCACAAGCGCCACTTCCTGGTGTCGGCCGTCATGCCCTACATCTACATCCTGTGCCTGTGCGTGGGGCTGCTGCTGGTCACGCTGGTTTCGGGTGCGCTGCAGTTGGTGGGGCAGGAGAGCGTCGACCTTTTCGGGCGCAACTGGTCGCTGTCGGGCGTGTCGGGGCTGCTGCTCTACCTGCTTGGCCTGGGCGGCGAAATCTTCATGCTGACCTCGCTCTACCTGGTGATGCCGGCCGGCCGCATGTCGCTGCGCCACGCGCTGCTGGGCGGCGTGACGGCCGCGCTGCTGTGGGAGGCCACGCGGCACGTGCTGATCTGGTACTTCTCGACGCTCTCGCAGGTGAACGTGGTCTACGGCTCGCTCACCACGGCCATCGTGGTGCTGCTGAGCCTGGAGATTGCCGCCACGCTGGTGCTGCTGGGGGCCCAGGTCATCGCCCAGTACGAGCGCCTGGACCGCACCGGCAGCACGGCGGTGCCGCCGCTTACCGGGGCGGAAGTCGAATCGCTCCGTCGAGACGAATCACCTCGCCGTTGAGCATGTCGTTCTCGATGATGTGCCTGGCAAGCTTGGCGTAGTCCTCCGGCGTGCCCAGGCGGGAAGGAAAGGGCACGCTGGCGGCCAGCGCGTCCTGCACTTCCTGCGGCATGCCGAAGAGCATGGGCGTGCCGAAGATGCCGGGGGCGATGGTCATGTTGCGGATGCCATTGCGCGCCAGGTCGCGCGCAATGGGGAGCGTCATGCCGACCACGCCGCCCTTGGAGGCGCTGTAGGCCGCCTGACCCATCTGCCCGTCGTAGGCCGCGACCGATGCGGTGGAGATCAGCACGCCGCGCTCGCCGGTGGCTTCGGGCTCGTTCTTGCTCATGGCCTCGGCGGCAAGGCGGATCATGTTGAAGCTGCCGATCAGGTTGACGGTGACGGTCTTGCTGAACACGGCCAGCGCGTGCGCGCCGTTCTTGCCCACGGTCTTCTCGGCCGGCGCAATGCCCGCGCAGTTGACCAGGCCCACCAGCTTGCCGAGCTTCTGGGCCGCGGCAACCGCCGCCTGGCCGTCGGCTTCCTGGCTCACGTCGCATTTCACGAACATCCCGCCGATGTCCTTTGCGACGGCTTCGCCTTTTTCAGCCTGCATGTCGGCAATGACCACCTTGCCGCCATTGGCCGCCAGCATGCGCGCCGTGCCTTCGCCGAGGCCCGAAGCGCCACCGGTCACGATAAAAACCTTGCCGTCGATCTGCATTGAAAGTCTCCTGAAATAAGACCCGCATTATCCAAGCCAGAAACACCGAGGAACCGGCTCTGCCGGGCCTCTGGTGTTGCCCCCGATAGGGGGAGGGAGAAGCGACACGAAGTGCGCGCAGCCTGGGAGCGAGCAAAAGTGCTCGAAAAAAAAGGCCTCATCCGGAGATGAGGCCCTGAATTGGATCCGTGAGGACCCAAGGAGACAACTGGTGGTGGTCGGCGGCTTAGCGCTTGCGAGCGGTGGTCGCGGTCTTCGCGGCGGCGACGGCTTGCGACGACACGGCGTTGAAGTTGGCTTCGGCAACGTCCGACGCTTGCTTGACGGCCTTCTGGACCGATTCGAAAGCGTTGTTGGCGGCAGCCACGGCGCTCTTCAGCACGGCAACGGCGGTTTCCGAGCCGGCGGGTGCATTCTTGGAAGCGCTGTCGACCAGGCCGACAAAGGTTTGCTGGGCTTCAGCAGCCTTGGCTTCGAAAGCCTTGGTGAACTCGGCGCCGGTGCCTTGGGCGATGTCATACAGATGACGGCTGTAGGCGGCGGTCTTTTCGGCCAGGGGCTGGAACAGGCTGGCTTGCAGCGTCAGCAGTTCTTGCGCGTCCTTGACGTTCAGGGCGGCTTGGGCGGTGCCAGCGGCTTCGGCCAGGGCAGCCTTGGAAGCGGTCACGTTCAGTTCGACGAGCTTCTCGACGCCTTCGAAAGCCTTGGTGGTCAGGCCGAACAGGGTTTCGAGGTTTGCTTTTTGGGCGGCGAGGATTTGGTCAGCGGTCAGTGCCATGTGGAATCTCCAGTAAGGATGATGGTGGTCGGTTCACGTTGCGCTGCCTCGTCGTCTTTGTTTTTGTTGCGGTGCAGCATGGCCTCAAGTATAGGCAGCACAGCTTTGCGATCAAGGGGGTTTTGCTGCTTTGCAGCAATTTAGAACACACTTTCTAAATTCGGCACGCGCCCCAGAATGCAGCCATGCGCGCCTTCTATTCCGGCCAGTTCGTCTTGCCTTTGCCGCCCGGCCACCGCTTTCCGATGTCCCGCTACGCGCTGCTGCGCGACCGCCTGCTCGAGCACCTGCCCGGGGTGGACATGGACCAGGCGCCGCGCGCCACCGATGGAGAGCTGGCGCTGGCCCATACCCCGCAGTGGATAGCGGCCATCAGCGACGGCAGCGTAAGCCCGCAGGCGATGCGCGAAATCGGCTTTCCCTGGAGCGAGGCGATGGTCGAGCGTTCCCGCCGCTCCACGGGGGCGACCATCGCGGCCTGCCGTGCGGCATTTGCCGGCGGCGTGGCGGCCAACATGGCGGGCGGCACGCACCACGCCTATGCCGACAAGGGCGGGGGATTCTGCGTCTTCAACGACGCTGCCGTAGCCGCGCGGCTGATGCAGGCCGAGCATGGGCGCAGCGGCCGGCAGCTGAAGGTGGCGGTCATCGACCTCGACGTGCACCAGGGCAACGGCACGGCGAGCATCTTTCGCAACGACCCGAGCGTTTTCACGCTCTCGCTGCACGGCCAGAAGAACTTTCCGTTCCGCAAGGAGGCGAGCGACCTGGACGTCGAGCTGCCCGACGGCTGCGGAGATGCCGACTACCTCACGGCGCTCGAGCATGCGCTGGACGAACTGGACCGGCGCTTTTCGCCCGGCATGGTGATCTACCTGGCGGGTGCCGACCCCTTTGAGCGCGACCGGCTCGGCCGGCTCAAGCTGACGTTCGACGGCCTGGAGGCGCGGGACCGGCGGGTGTTCGACTGGACCTGGCGGCGCCGCATTCCGGTGGCCTTTGCCATGGCCGGCGGCTACGCCAGCGACATTGCCGAGACGGTGCAGGTGCAGCTAGGCACCTTCAGGGTGGCCTTCGAGTACTGGCGCCGCTGGCAAAATGCCGCGCGATGAGCTCCGCCACCAAACCCACGCCGAATTCCCGGAGCGGCTACCGCGCATTTCGCAGCATCCCCACGCGCTGGGCCGACAACGACATGTACGGCCATGTCAACAACGTCGTCTACTACAGCTGGTTCGACACGGCGGTGAATGCGCTGCTGATCGAGCGCGGCGCGCTCGACATCCACCAGGGGCAGGTCATCGGCTTCGTGGTCGAGACGCAATGCAACTACTTCGCGCCGATCGCATTTCCGCAAACGGTGGAAGCGGGCATCCGCGTGGCCCAGGCGGGCCGGTCGAGCGTCCGGTACGAAATTGCTCTCTTTGCGGAGGGGGCGGAAACCGCCGCGGCACAGGGCCACTTCGTGCATGTGTATGTCGACCGTGCCACCCAGCGGCCGGTGCCGCTGCCCGAGGCGCTGCAGCGCGTGGTCGACTCCCTGAAAACCTGATGCCATGAAAAACGGCGCCCGAGGGCGCCGTTTTTCTTGCCGCGATCCGCTTGGGACCGCTGCGGGCTTACATGGTCTTCTTCATGGCCTTGACGTCGGCCTTGCCCTGGGCTTCGTCGGCCTTGGCCTGCTTCTCGCAGGCAGACTTGGCATCGCCCGCCTGGTCATCGCACTTTTCCTTTGCGACTTCGTACTTGGCCTTCACTTTTTCTTCAGCAACCTTGCGTGCGTGTGCATCGCTCGGCTTGTATTGCTGCTCCAGTTCGGCCTTGGCCACGTTTTCCGCGCCCTTGGCTTCCTTCTGGCAGACGTCCTTCGCGTTGTCCTTCATTGCATCGCACTGGGCCTTGGCGGACTTGTAGTCGGCTTCGATCTTGTCCTTGGCGGCCTTGTATTCGTCCTTGGTCATCGCGCTGGCGTGCGTGGCCATGAAACAGGTCGAGGCGAGAGCGAGCATGAGCAGATGTTTTTTCATTTTGGTGTTCTTTCTTTTTGAAGTTGAAAAGTGAAGTTGGAAAGGAATCAGGGCGCGGGGCAGCCTTCAGGCCGCCCGGCAGGCGTCAGTACTTTTCGTACCAGAGGGTGTCCGGCGTGCGGCCGTCGCGCGATTCCCATTCCTTGACCTGTCTTTCGGCTTCGTCGCGGCTGATGCCGTGGCGTTCCTGGATGCGGCCGAGGAGCTGGTCGCGCTTGCCGGCAATGACGTCGAAGTCGTCGTCGGTCAGCTTGCCCCATTGCTCCTTGACCTTGCCCTTGAGCTGTTTCCAGTTGCCTTCGATGGTGTCCTTGTTCATGCGAATCTCCTTGTACGGTTGATTCGGCGGGCTCGTTGGCCGCCGTGAACAAAATGTGGCGGGGCCGATTCACCCTGACGGTAGGACGTGCAGTGCAGGCCCCGTAGGCACAAGCCGACGCTGCCCGTGATAATCGAACGCACGCCGAAAAGCTTGAGACAACGCGCGCCGTACCATGATCATTCACAGCCTGCTCGACACCGACCTCTACAAGTTCACCATGATGCAGGTCGTCCTGCATCACTTTCCCGGAGCCCGGGTCGAGTACCGGTTCAAGTGCCGCAACCCCGGTGTCGACCTGGCGCAGTTCGCCGGGCAGATCAGGGAGGAAGTGCGAAGCCTCTGCTCGCTGCAGTTCCGGGACGCCGAGCTGGCCTACCTGCGGTCGATGCGTTTCATCAAGAGCGACTTCGTCGACTTTCTCGGGCTCTTCAGGCTCAACGAGAAGTACATCAACATCATTCCGCAACCCTCGGGAGAGCTCGAGATCCGCATCCAGGGGCCGTGGCTGCACACCATCCTGTTCGAGATTCCGGTGCTGGCCATCGTGAACGAGGTCTACTTCCGCAACACGCAGAAGAAGCCCGACTTCGAGGAAGGCCGGCGGCGCCTGGAGACCAAGATCGGGCAGCTGCAGGATGCCGGCCTGGCCGATCTCAAGATTGCCGACTACGGCACGCGCCGCCGGTTTTCCAAGGACTGGCATGAAGAAGTGCTGCGCACGCTCAACGTGCGGCTGGGCGCGGTGACGCCGCCGACGTTGCACCCCAAGCCCGGTGCGCGGCTGCCGCAGCTCGCGGGCACCAGCAATGTGCTGTACGCCATGAAGCTGGGCCTTATTCCGCTGGGCACCATGGCCCATGAATACCTGCAGGCCTGCCAGGCGCTCGGTCCGCGGCTGCGCGACAGCCAGATCTTCGGCTTCGAGAGCTGGGCCCGTGAATACCGCGGCGACCTGGGCATTGCGCTGTCCGACGTGTATGGCATGAGCGCCTTCCTGCGCGACTTCGACCTGTACTTCTGCAAGCTGTTCGACGGCGCGCGCCACGACAGCGGCGACCCCTTCCAGTGGGGTGAACGCATGCTGGCGCACTACGCGGCCAACCGTGTCGATCCGCTCACCAAGACGCTGATCTTCAGCGACGGCCTCACGGTGCCGCGCACCATCGAGCTTTACCAGCAGTTCCGCGGCCGCTGCCAGCTGGCTTTCGGCATTGGAACCAACCTCACCAACGACCTGGGCTACGAGCCGCTGCAGATCGTCATCAAGATGATCAATTGCAACGGCCAGCCCGTGGCCAAGCTGTCGGACACGCCGTCCAAGAACATGTGCGAGGACGAAAAATACCTGGCGTACCTGCGCCAGGTGTTCGAGATCGAACAGCCGCCGGCCTGACCCTCGTCTGGTACGGTACGGCCCCATGAAAAAAACAGTTCGCCTGGCGGCGGCCGCAGTGCTGCCGATGATGTTTCCCGCGCTTGCCATGGCTGCCGAATTCGACGGCAGCAAGCTTTCGGCGCTCTGGGGTGTTCCATTTGCGGGCATCCTGCTGTCGATCGCGCTGATGCCGCTGCTGGCACCGGGCTTCTGGCACCACCACTACGGCAAGATCTCGGCCGCCTGGGCGCTGGCGTTTCTTCTTCCCTTTGCCGCGATCTACGGTGCGCCGCTGGCCGGAGCCCAACTCGTGCATGCCCTGGTGGAGGAATACATCCCCTTCATCATCCTGCTCACCGCGCTGTTCACGGTGGCGGGGGGCATCCACATTCGCGGCAACCTGCATGGCGCGCCCGGGCTCAACACGGCCATCCTCGCCATCGGCGCGGTGCTTGCGAGCTTCATGGGAACCACGGGCGCCTCGATGCTGCTGATCCGGCCGCTGATCCGCGCCAACGACAACCGCGTGAGCAAGGCGCACGTGGTGGTGTTCTTCATCTTCATCGTGTCGAACGCGGGCGGCTCGCTCACGCCGCTGGGCGACCCGCCGCTGTTCCTCGGCTTCCTGAAGGGTGTCGACTTTTTCTGGACGGCGCGGAACATCCTGCCCAACACGCTGTTCCTGGTGGGCCTGCTGCTCGCGCTGTTCTATGTGGTCGACCGTCACCACTACCGCAAGGAGGGCGTGCTGCCGTTCGATCCGACGCCCGATACCCAGCGTGTCGGCTTCGACGGGGCGGCCAATTTCTGGCTGCTGGGCGGCATCATCTTCTTCGTGCTGCTCTCGGGCATCTGGAAATCGCCCGTGGGCTTCGATGTGTTCGGCACGCGCGTCGGCCTGCCGGGGCTGGTGCGCGACGTCGGCCTGATCGCCATCACGCTGCTCTCGCTCAAGATCACCTCTGCCAAGGTGCATGCCGACAACCAGTTCGAATGGGGTCCGATGGCCGAGGTGGCCAAGCTGTTCGCGGGCATCTTCCTGACCATCATCCCCGTGATTGCCATGCTCAAGGCGGGCGTGCACGGGCCCTTCGGCGCGGTGGTTGCCGCGGTGACCCGGCCCGACGGCCTGCCCGATCCGGCGATGTACTTCTGGGCCACCGGCATCCTGAGCTCGTTCCTGGACAACGCACCGACCTACCTGGTGTTCTTCAACACCGCAGGCGGCGACGCCGCGGCGCTCATGACCACCTACGCCACCACGCTGGCGGCCATTTCGGCCGGCGCCGTGTTCATGGGCGCCAACACCTACATCGGCAACGCGCCCAACCTCATGGTCAAGGCCATTGCCGAGAGCCGCGGCGTGCGGATGCCCAGCTTCTTCGGCTACATGGCATGGTCGGTGGCCATCCTGATACCGCTGTTCGTTCTCTCCACCTTCATCTTTTTCCGATAGGCGCAGACATCATCATGAGCAAGCCCAAGATCCTGGTCGCACGCGCGATCTTTCCCGAAACCATCGAACGCCTCTCGCAGCACTTCGAAGTCGAGTCGAACCAGTCCGACGAGAGCTGGAGCAAAGAGCAGCTGATTGCCAGGCTCCAGGGCAAGCAGGGCGCCTTTACCACCGGCAGCGAGCGCATCGATGCCGCGGTGCTCGACGCCTGCCCCGACCTGAAAATCTGCGCCAACATGGCCGTGGGCTACAACAACTTCGACGTCGACGCGATGGCCGCGCACGGCGTGCTGGGCACCAACGCGCCCGACGTGCTCACCGAGACCACGGCCGACTTCGGCTTTGCGCTCCTGATGGCCACGGCCCGCCGCATTACCGAAAGCGAACACTTCCTGCGCGCGGGCAAGTGGCAGAAATGGAGCTTCGACATGTTCGCGGGCTCCGACATTCATGGCTCCACCCTCGGCATCATCGGCATGGGCCGCATCGGACAGGGCATTGCCAAGCGCGGCGCGCACGGCTTCGGCACGAAGGTGGTCTATCACAACCGCTCGCGGCTCGACGCCTCGCTCGAGGCTGAATGCAAGGCCAGCTACGTGAGCAAGGAAGAGCTTCTGAAGACCGCCGACCACGTGGTGCTGGTGGTGCCGTATTCGCCGGCTTCGCACCACACCATCGGCGCGGCCGAAATCGCGCTGATGAAGCCGACCGCCACGCTGGTGAACATTGCGCGGGGCGGCATCGTCGACGACGCGGCGCTTGCCGTGGCGCTGCGCGAAAAGCGCATTGCGGCGGCGGGCCTGGACGTGTTCGAAGGCGAGCCCAAGGTTCATCCCGATCTGCTGACCGTGCCGAACGTGGTGCTCACGCCCCACATTGCAAGCGCCACCGTGCCCACGCGCCGCGCCATGGCCGAGTTGGCGGCCGACAACCTCATTGCCTGGTTCGGCGGCAAGGGGCCGCTCACGCCCGTCACGCCCGTTCCGGCGGCTGGCAAGTAACACCCGCAACCCAAGCGAAAACAGCGATCCCATTTTGCAATCGACCGACTTGATTCTTCTTCTGCTGGCCGCCTTTGCCGTGGTGCAGCTCGTGCTAGTGATCTGGCTGCTGGCGCGCCGCCAGCCCAAGCCCGACCACAGCGAAATGCTGACCGTGCTGGCCGCCATGGGCGCGGCCAACGAGCGCACCGAGCGCGAACTGCGCCACGAAATCGGCGAGAGCTCGCGCGGCGCGCGGCAGGAAACCGCACAGGCCTTTGCCACCTTCCAGCAGGCACTGGTGCAGCAGGGCGCCGAGGCCACGCGCACGCAGAACGCGCAGCTCGATGCTTTCTCGCTGCAGCTTGCGTCGCTGCAGAAGAGCCTGGCCGACACGCTCAATACGCAACTGCAGGGCCTGAGCGATTCCAACGCGCGCCGCCTTGCCGAAGTGCGCGAGACCATGGAGGCGCAGCTGGCGCAGCTGCAGCAGAGCAACACCGCCAAGCTCGACGAAATGCGCAAGACCGTCGACGAGAAGCTGCAGAGCACGCTCGAAGCGCGTCTGGGTGAAAGCTTCAAGCAGGTGGCCGACCGGCTCGAGCAGGTGCACAAGGGCCTGGGCGAAATGCAGACGCTGGCGGTAGGCGTCGGCAGCCTGCAGCGCGTGCTGACCAACGTGAAGACGCGGGGCGTGTTCGGCGAAGTGCAGCTCGAGGCGCTGCTCGAGCAGGTGCTGACTCCGGACCAGTACGCCAAGCAGATCGAGACCAAGCCGCGCAGCGGCCAGCGGGTGGACTTTGCCATTCGCTTTCCGGGCCGCGGCGACGACGGCGCGCCCGTGTGGCTGCCGATCGACGCCAAGTTTCCGCGCGACGATTACGAGCGCCTGATCGATGCGCACGAGCGCGCCGATGCGGCCGGGGCGGAGCTCGCGGCCAAGGCGCTCGAGGCGCGCATCCGCAGCGAGGCCAAGTCGATTGCCGACAACTACCTGGCGGCGCCTCACACCACCGATTTCGCCATCCTGTTCCTGCCGGTCGAGAGCCTCTATGCCGAGGTGCTGCGCCGCCCGGGCCTGATGGACGCCATCCAGCGCCAGCACCGCGTGACGCTGGCGGGGCCGACCACCTTGCTTGCCATGCTCAACAGCCTGCACATGGGCTTTCGCACGCTGGCCCTCGAGCAGCAGGCCTCGGAGGTGTGGAAGGTGCTGGGCGCGGTCAAGACCGAATTCGAGCGCTATGGCGAATGGGTGTCGCGCATCAAGGAGCAGGTGGCCAAGGCTTCCGACACGCTCGACAAGGCCGACACGCGCGCCAAGCAGATGCGCCTCGCACTCCGCAAGGTCGAGGCGCTGCCCGAGGCGCAGTCGCAGGTGCTGCTGCCCCCCACGGCCGACAGCGAGGGCGACGACACCCCGTGAAAGGCTCCGAACTGCTGCGCGTGATCGGCGCCCAGGTGTGCCTGCACGCCACCATGGCCGGCATGCGGCTCGCAACGCCGCTGCTGGCGCTGCAGCAGGGGTACAGCGCAGCGGCAGTCGGGGTGCTGATTGCGCTGTTCGCGCTTACGCAGGTGTTCCTTGCGCTGCCCGCAGGGAGGTTTGCCGACCGGCACGGCTTCAAGCGGCCGCTGTGGCTTTCGGTCCTGGCGGCTTCGGGCGGTGCGGGGCTCGTGGTGATCTTTCCGGTCTTCCCGGTCATGTGCCTCGCCGCGCTGCTGACGGGCGGAGCCACCGGCGCAACGGTCATCGCGCTGCAGCGGCATGTGGGCCGCTCCGCCACCAACGCCACGCAGCTCAAGCGCGTGTTCAGCTGGCTCGCAATTGCGCCGGCGGTCGCCAACTTCGTCGGCCCGTTCGTCGCCGGTATGCTCATCGACCACGCCGGCCGCGCGCCCGCGGACATGCTGGCATTCCGGGTCTGCTTTGCGGCCATGGCGGTGCTGTCCATCGTCTGCTGGCTGTTTGCACGCGGCGCGCACGAACCTCCGCCCGCCGCGCCCGCGGCAGGGGCCGCACCCACGCGGGCCTGGGACCTGCTGCGCGAACCGATGTTCCGGCGCCTGCTGTTCGTCAACTGGCTGCAGTCGTCGAGCTGGGACGTGCATGCCTTCGTGCTGCCCGTGCTGGGGCACGACCGCGGCATCAGCGCTTCGGTCATCGGCTCCATTCTTGGTGCCTTTGCCATTGCGGCCGCCGCCATCCGCGTCGTGCTGCCGCTCATCGCCTCGCGCGCGTCGGAGCGCAGCGTGATCCTGATTTCCACCATCGTCACGGCGGCGGTGTTCGCGGTTTATCCGCTGCTCGATTCGGCCCTGACCATGGGCCTGTGCTCCGTGGTGCTGGGCTTTGCGCTAGGGGCCGTGCAGCCGATGGTGATGAGCATGCTGCACCAGATCACGCCGCACGAGCGGCACGGCGAGGCGCTGGGCCTGCGGCTCATGACCATCAATGCGTCGAGCGTGGCAATGCCGATGCTCTTCGGCTCGATCGGCGCGCTGATCGGCATTGCCGGGGTTTTCTGGGTGGTGGGCGCCGTGGTTGCACTGGGCGCCCGGGCCACCTGGGGCTTGAAGGCCTGAGAGCCCCGAAAGGCTCGGCGCAGTCTGCGCCTACAGCTTGTAGAAGCGCTTGATCGCGTCCCACGCGTCTTCGGGCGCATCGACGTATTCGAACAGCTTCACATCCGTCGGCGAGATCACGCCTTCCTCGACCAGGAAGTCGAAATCGATCAGCTTCTTCCAGTAGGCCGAGCCGAACAGCACGATCGGCACCGGCTTCGACTTCTTGGTCTGCACCAGCGTGATCACTTCGAACAGCTCGTCGAGCGTGCCGAAGCCGCCCGGGAAGGCCACCAGCGCCTTCGCACGCATCATGAAATGCATCTTGCGGATGGCGAAGTAGTGGAACTTGAAGCTCAGCGCCGGCGTGACGTACGGGTTGGCTTCTTCTTCCATCGGCAGTGCAATGGCAAGGCCTACCGAAAGACCGCCGCCTTCATGCGCGCCGCGGTTGGCCGCCTGCATGATGCCGGGGCCGCCGCCGGTGCAGACAAAGAGCTTGTCTTCGGGCTGCTTGCCCTCGCTGTATTGCGCCACCAGCTTGCCGAAGGCGCGCGCCTTCTCGTAGTAGTGCGAGCTGCGCGCCAGCCGGCGCCAGCGCTCGGCCGCGACGGCATCGCCGCTGGCTTCGGCCTGGGCGACCAGGGCGGCAGCTTCTTCCTCGCTGCGAAAGCGGGCGCTGCCGAATACCACCACGGTGTTTTCAATGCCGTGGGCGCGCTGCTCAAGGTCGGGCTTCATCAGCTCGAGCTGCATGCGGATGCCGCGGGTTTCGCGGCGCAGCAGAAACTCGGGATCGGCGAAGGCGATGCGCGAGGGATCGGGATCGAGCGGGAGGCCTTTTTCCGAATGCGTCTTGAGCGTGGCCCAGGCATCGGCAAGGCGTTTGTCGTGAAGGTCGTGCGTGTTGTTCATGGAGGAATCAGACAGGAAGACTTGTGCATTGTGCAGCCTTGCAACCGGCATGCCCGCCGGTTCAGAAAGTGCCGTGCCGCCCCGCGCCTCGCACAAAGCGCTCGGCGCCGGCTGCGCCTTCGGCCGCGACGATCGGCACGCCCAGGCGCCCCTCCTGCTGCAGCGCCTCGGCCAGCGGCAAGTTCCATTGGGCGTAGGCGGAGCGGCGATCCGCCAGCATGCATTGCTGCGGAAAGGCGGCAATCTCGCGGGCGAGCGCTTCGGCCGCCTCGCGGGCCTTGCCGTTGGGCACGACGCGGTTCACCAAGCCCATGTCAGCCGCTTCATGGGCGCTCACGGGCCGGCCCGTCAGGATGAGACCGAGCGCGCGGCCCATGCCGACGATGCGCGGCAGCCGCACGGTGCCGCCGTCGATCAGCGGCACGCCCCAGCGGCGGCAGAACACGCCCAGCACCGCATCTTCTTCGGCCACCCGAAGATCGGCCAGCAGGGCCAGTTCGAGACCGCCGGCCACCGCATGGCCGCTGATGGCGGCAATCAGTGGTTTGTTCAACACCATGCGAGTCGGCCCCATCGGGCCGGAGCCGCCGCCGTCGGGGTCAAGCTCATTGCGCCGGGCCGGGTCGCCGACCGCGCTGAGGTCGGCGCCCGCGCAGAAGGTGCCGTGCGCGCCCCACAGCACAGCCACGCGTTGGCTTTCGTCGGCCTCGAAGCGCTCGAAAGCCGCGCACAGCGCTTCGGCCATGGGCCGGTCGACCGCATTGCGCTGCTTCGGGCGGCTCATGACGATGGTGCTGACCGGCCCATCGATTTCTGTACGGACGCTGTCGGACGTGTTCATGAGGGCAAAGGGTACGCCCCTCAACGCAAAAAGGCTCCTTTCGGAGCCTTTTGTCAGGTTGGCCGTTCAGCCAGCCAGAAGCACTTAGACGCGCTTGCGGTATTCGCCGGTGCGGGTGTCGATTTCGATCTTGTCGCCTTGCGCAACGAAGAGCGGCACGCCGATTTCGAAACCGGTGGCGATCTTGGCGGGCTTCATGACCTTGCCCGACGTGTCGCCCTTGACGGCCGGCTCGGTCCAGGTGATTTCGCGCTCGACGCTGGTCGGCAGTTCGACCGAGATGGCCTTGCCGTCGTAGAACACCACTTCGACAGCCATGCCGTCTTCGAGGTAGTTGAGGGCGTCGCCCATGTTCTCGGCTTCGACTTCGTACTGGTTGTACTCGGTGTCCATGCAGACGTACATCGGATCGGCGAAGTAGGAGTAGGTGCACTCCTTCTTGTCGAGCACGATCTGGTCGATCTTGTCGTCGGCCTTGAAGACCACTTCGGTGTTGAAGTTGGCGATCAGGCTCTTGAGCTTCATGCGCACGGTGGCGGAGTTGCGGCCGCCGCGGCTGTATTCGGTCTTGAGGACGACCATCGGGTCCTTGCCGTGCATGATGACGTTGCCGGCGCGGATTTCTTGAGCGATTTTCATATCAGGTTCTCTGGATGTTGGCCGCTCGGTGCACGGGGCCATGGGCGACGTTTGCAATGTTGCGGTGCAACGTCTTGCCGGCGTTCTTGGCCCCGCGGTACATGTCCCGCGGCAGGTTTGGCGGACAGCATCTCGGATCTGTGTAAATCCGGGCCGAAATCCGCAAAGCCCGCTATTTTAGCTTTTTCCGGCGACCAGATGCCGCAATTGAGTGACCAAGTCCTCTTGTCGGCACAGCTTTTGGCGGGCGGCGAGCACCGTTTCACGCAACGCGTCCAGCGTTTCGAGAGGGGGCAGGGCGCCGTCGCCAAAGCCGTTCCAGGCGTGGTGAAACTGCCGAAGCGAGGGCGGAGCGCCGAGCCAGTCGAGCCAGGCGCCGAGCTTCACGTGGTGCGCGTCGTCGTCCTGCGGGTAGATTTGCCAGACCAGCGGGGAGCCGGCCCAGAGGGCGCGCACCAGCGAATCTTCGCCGCGCACGAAGTTCAGGTCGCAGGCCCACAGAAGATGGTCGAAATCCGGCTGCGTGAGGTAGGGCAGGTATGAAATTGATAGCGCCCCCCAGCCTGAGAGCCCGTGGTCCGGCTGGTTTCGGCCGGAAAAGAACGCCCTGACCGCATGCGCGGCGCGGCCTGAAGTCACCAGGAGCCGGGTCGGCTGCGAATCTGCCGCCAGTTGCTCGAGCAGGCTCGCCAGCGCCGGGGGTTCGTAGCAGAAGAGCGAGACAAGCCGCTCGCCTTCGCGCCAGGGGATTTCCTGCGCCGCCAGCCATTGCCCGCGGTCGAAATGCGCCCGCCGTTCCAGCAAATCGGGTTCTCGCAGCAGGCCTCCGGTGGCAGGCGTGAAGCCCGGATAGAAGAAGCGCTTGGTCAGCCCCGCACCGGGTCCCTTGAACACCGGCGAAGGCAGGCCGTGCAGCCGCTCGACATAAGGCTCGGCGGAGAGGTATTCAAGATTGATCCACGCCCGATCCGGCGCCCCCTCGGTCGGCGGCTCGGCAAAGCGGGCGATCAACTCGGGTGCCGGTTCGCAGCCGAACGCTTCGATCAGCACGTCGGGCGGCGGCGCTGCGGCGGCCTGCCGGATGGCTGCGGGATCGAGCCAGTCGACCACGCTCACGCCCTCGCAGCCGGCGGGCGCCATCCAGTGCAGCGCCGTGGCGTCGTCGATCCACAGCCGCACGCGCTCGCCGAGCGCCGCCAGCTGGCTGGCCAGCCGCCAGCACACACCGAGGTCGCCGTGGTTGTCGATGACCTTGCAGAAGATGTCCCATTGCATGGTGTCAGTGTGCCTGTCTTCGGTGGTCCGAGGCAGCGGCGGCTGCTTGGTATGCTGGCCGGCACCACAACACCCCGGAGCGAGAAACCATGCGCATGAAGACCCGCCGTTCGCCGCTTTTCCCTGGTTGCCTTCGCGCGGCGAGAACCGTGCTCGCCATTTCTCTGGCCTTGGGCGGCATCGTGGGCGCGTCGGCGCAAACCACGCCGTCGCTCACGCCGCAGCAGCAGCGATTTCATGGCATCTACAAGGAGTTGATCGAGATCAACACCAGCCATTCGGTGGGCGACAACACGCTGGCGGCGCGCGCGATGGAAAAGCGGCTGGTCGAGGCGGGCTTTGCGCCGGGCGACATCCAGATCTTCGAGCCCTTCCCCAAGAAGGGCAACCTGGTGCTGCGCTTCAAGGGCAACGGCAGCAAGAAGCCATTGCTGCTGCTGGCCCACATCGACGTGGTCGAGGCCAAACGCGAGGACTGGAAGAGCGACCCCTTCAAGCTGCAGGAAACCGGCGGCTATTTCACGGCGCGCGGTTCCATCGACGACAAGGCCATGGCCGCGGCGCTGGTGTCGGTGCTGGGGCAGCTCAAACAGGAAGGATTCAAGCCCAGCCGCGACATCATCCTGGCGCTGACGGCGGACGAAGAGCGCGGCGATGCGCTCAGCAACGGCGCCTTCTGGCTCATCAACAACAAACCCGAACTGCTGCAGGCGGAATTCGGCATCAATGAAGGCGGCGGCGGGGAGTTGCGCGGCGGCAAGCCCAACCTGCACCGCATGCAGGTGGCCGAGAAGATGTACACCACCTACATGCTCGAGACGCGCGACGTGGGCGGCCACAGCTCGGTGCCGACCAAGAGCAATCCGATCTATGCGCTTTCCGCGGGGCTGGAACGCCTGGGCAACTACGCGTTCCCGGTCAAGCTGGCCGATGTCACCAAGACCTATTTCGCACGCAGCGCACCGTTTGCCACCGGCCAGCTGGCCGACGACATGCGGGCCATCGGCGGGGGCAATCCGGACGCCGCGGTGATCGAGCGGCTTTCGGCCAACCCGGCCTACAACGCGCAGTTGCGCACCACCTGCGTGGCAACCATGGTGCAGGCGGGGCATGCCGAAAATGCGCTGCCGCAGTCGGCCAAGGCCACGGTCAATTGCCGCATCCTGCCGCACGACGACCCCGAGGAAATCGAGCGCCTGCTGACCCAGGCCATCGGCAACGACAAGATCGTGGTGCGCAATGTCGGCAAGCCGCTGCGCAGCCCGGCCTCTCCGCTGAACGGCGATCTTGTGAAGACGGTCGAATCGGTGACGCAGGCCATGTGGCCGGGCGTGCCCGTCGTGCCGGCAATGAGCACGGGCGCTACCGACAGCCGCTTCATGCGCAATGCCGGCATTCCGATGTACGGTGTGACGGGCATGTTCCTCGACCCGGCGGACGCGCGCGCCCACGGCCTGGACGAGCGCATCGAGATTCAGCGGCTGTATGACGGCCGCGAGTTCCTGTACCGGCTGGTGAGCGAACTCGCCAGGTAGCTCCGGGTCATAAGAAACGCGGCGGCCGAGCTGGCTGCCGCGTTTCTGCTTTCTTCAGCGCGCCACAATAGCCGCCATGTCAGACGTGCATTCCGATCAATTGCTCAGCGAAGTCGCGGCCCTGCCGCAGTTGCCGGGCGTGTACCGCTATTTCGATGCGGCCGGCGCTGTGCTCTATGTGGGCAAGGCGCGCAACCTCAAGAAGCGGGTTGCGAACTATTTCCAGAAGAGCCATGGCGGCACGCGCATCGGCCACATGATCTCGAAGATCGCGCGCATGGAGACCACCGTGGTGCGCTCCGAGGCCGAGGCGCTGCTGCTCGAGAACAACCTCATCAAGACGCTCAAGCCGCGCTACAACATCCTGTTTCGCGATGACAAGAGCTACCCGTACCTGAAGATCGCCTCGCACGAGTTTCCGCGGCTGGCCTACTACCGCGGTGCGGTCGACAAGAAGCACCGCTACTTCGGGCCGTACCCGAGCGCCTGGGCGGTGAAGGAGTCGATCCAGCTGCTGCAGAAAGTGTTCAAGCTGCGCACCTGCGAAGACACGGTGTATGCCAACCGCACCCGGCCTTGCCTGCTGTACCAGATCAAGCGGTGTACCGGGCCCTGCGTGGGCTACATCACGCCCGAGGCCTACACGCAGGACGTGGCCAGCGCCGAAGCCTTCTTGATGGGCGACACGCAACTGGTGCTGTCGAAGCTCGAGGCGCGTATGACCGAGCACGCCGAGAAGCTCGAATTCGAGCAGGCGGCCGAGCTGCGCAACCAGATGTCGGCGATCTCGCGCGTGCTGCACCAGCAGTCGATCGAAATTGCTTCCGACAAGGACGTGGACATCCTCGCCGTCAAGGTGCAGGGCGGCAAGGCCTGCGTTAATTTGGCAATGGTGCGCGGCGGCCGCCACCTGGGCGACCGCGCCTATTTTCCAGTGCACGTGGAAGACGCCGCGCAAATCCATCATGGCGAGCTCGATGCGGAAGAAGGCGTGGTGCCCGCCCCGGCCGATTCGATCGAAGTGCAGGTGCTCGAGGCCTTCATTGCCCAGCACTACATCGACGTGCCGGTGCCCGCCACGCTGGTGCTGAGCCATCTGGTGGGCCGCGAGTTGATCGAGGCAATTTCGCAGCAGGCCGGCTCGCGCGTGACCGCCGTGTTTCAGCCGCGCGAGCAGCGCCGGCACTGGCTCGAAATGGCCGAGACGAACGCGGGCCTGCAGCTGGCACGCCTCTTGGCTGAAGAAGGATCGCAGCAGGCGCGCACCCGCGCGCTGGCCGATGCGCTGGAGCTTGCGCCCGACGACCTCGACAACTTTCGCATCGAGTGCTTCGACATCTCGCACACCGCGGGCGAGGCCACGCAGGCGTCCTGCGTGGTGTTCGAGCACCACACGATGCAGAACCGCGAGTACCGCCGCTACAACATCGAGGGCATCACGCCCGGCGACGACTACGCCGCAATGCGCCAGGTGCTGCACCGCCGCTACGGCAAGCTCGCTGAGGCCATGGCGGCCGAGACCGACGCGCCGCCCATGGGCGATGCCGCGGGCGCGGGCAGCGACGCGCCCGTGAAGACCAAGGCCGCGCGCATGCCCGACCTGGTACTGGTCGATGGCGGCAAGGGCCAGGTGTCGATGGCGCGCGAAGTGTTCAGCGAACTGGGCCTGGCGCTCTCGCTCATCGTGGGGGTGGAGAAGGGCGAGGGCCGCAAGGTCGGACTCGAGGAGCTGGTGTTTGCCGACGGCCGCGAGAAGGTCTACCTGGGCAAGGACTCCGCCGCCCTGATGCTGATCGCCCAGATTCGCGACGAGGCGCACCGCTTTGCCATCACGGGCATGCGGGCCAAGCGCGCGAAGGTGCGCGTGGGCGGAAGCCAGCTCGAAGACATTCCGGGCATCGGGCCGAAGCGGCGGGCGCGCCTGCTGCAGCGTTTTGGCGGAATCCGCGGCGTGGCGGCGGCCAGTGTCGAGGACATCGCATCGGTCGAAGGCATTGCCACCGACCTTGCCGAGGAAATCTATCGCGCACTGCACTGAGCCGATTTGCCCTTTGGCCTTCGGCCGGTCACGCGCGCATGACACAATCGCCCGCATGTTCTGGACCCTCCCGACCATCATGACCTGGACGCGCATCGTCGCGATTCCATTGATCGTTGGCGTGTTCTACCTGCCGATGGCCGAGCCGACGCGCAACCTGATTGCCACGGTGATGTTCATCGTCTTTGCCGCCACCGACTGGCTCGACGGCTACCTGGCGCGCAAGCTGAACCAGACCTCGGCCTTCGGCGCCTTCCTCGATCCGGTGGCCGACAAGTTCCTGGTGTGCGCCGCGCTGCTGGTGCTGGTGCATCTGCAGCGCGCCGATGTGTTCGTGGCACTGATCATCATCGGCCGTGAAATCGCCATCTCGGCGCTGCGCGAATGGATGGCGCGAATCGGCGCCGGCAAGAGCGTGGCGGTCCACATGATCGGCAAGGTCAAGACGACCGTGCAGATGGTCGCAATTCCCTTCCTGCTGTATGACGGGCGCCTGTTCAAGGTCATCGACACGGGCCTCTGGGGCCAGTGGCTGATCTGGATCTCGGCGGTGCTCACCGTGTGGTCGATGGTTTATTACCTGCAAAAGGCCATCCCCGAGATTCGGGCCCACAGCAAATGACGGCGGCGGCCACGGCTCGTGGCTCCGGGTGGCTGCGGGCCATGCCGGCGGTCTTCGTGCTCATATGGAGCACGGGTTTCATCGTTGCGCGCTACGGCATGCCCTATGCGCCGCCGCTCAAGTTTTTGGCCGTGCGCTATGCACTTTCTCTGCTGTGCTTCTGCATCTGGGTCGCGCTGGCGCGGGTTGCCTGGCCGAAGGAGCGCGCGCAGTGGGGGCACCTTGCAGCCACGGGCGTGCTGATGCAGGCGGGTTACCTGGGAGGCGTGTGGGCGGCCGTGCATGCGGGCATGGGTGCGGGGCTGGTGGCGCTGATGGTCGGCATCCAGCCGGTGCTGACCGCCATCTGGCTTTCATTCACCGGCGGGCGCATTTCGCAGCGCCAATGGGCGGGGCTGGTCCTGGGGTTTGCGGGCCTGGTGCTCGTGGTGTCGCGCAAGTTCGGGCAGGGCACCGAGGTCAGCGCATTGACGATGGGGCTCGCCGTCATGGCGCTGCTTTCGATTACCGCGGGCACGCTGTACCAGAAGCGCTTCGTTGCGCCGTGCGACGTTCGCAGCGCGAGCGCCGTGCAGATGGCGGCGGCGTTGCTCGTGACCTTGCCCTTTGCGGCCATGGAAACGCAGGGCATCGAATGGAACGCGTACTCGACCGGTGCCATGGCGTGGTCGGTGCTGGTGCTGTCGCTCGGCGGCAGTTCGCTGCTCTACATGCTGATTCAGCGCGGCACGGCCACCGCCGTCACCAGCTTGCTGTACCTCGTCCCGCCATGCACGGCGGTGATGGCCTGGCTGCTGTTCCGCGAGCCGATCACCCTGGTGACCTTGCTGGGCATCGGGCTGACTGCGGCGGGCGTGAGCCTGGTGGTGCGCAGCGAGCGCTGACCGGGCGCGTTTTCTTTCAGCGTGGCGAACCGGGCTTTCCCGGCTTCCAGGGCTCGCCGCGAAACTGTTCGGCCAGGTGGTCTAGCAGCAGGCGCACGCGGCGCGGCGTCTTGGGCCGCCAGGGCGCGATCCAGTGGATGTCCGCATCGGGCATGGCGTAGTTGGGAAGCACGCGCACCAGCTCGCCGGACGCCAGTTGCGGCGCAATATCCCACAGGCTGCGCAGCATGATTCCGTGGCCGGCCATGCACCAGTCGCGCACCATCTCTCCGGAATTGCTGGTTAGCGGCCCTTGGACGCGCACACGCGCCGTGCTGCCGTCGCGCGCGTGGCGCAGCGTCCAGAGCGCGAACTGGTGCTGGTTGACCTCGCCGTTTTCGCGGGCCACCAGGCAGTCGTGCGTGCCCAGCGCATCGACCGTGGCCGGCAAGCCGCGCCGCTCTATATATGAAGGGGAGGCGGCGAGCACGCGCTGGTTGCGCGCGATGCGGCGTGTGACCCAGTCGGCCGCGCGGCGCTGCTGCACGGCCCAGAGCCACAGCGCGCCGTCGTAGCCTTCGGCGCCGAGGTCCGGGAGCCGCTCGGTCAGCAGCAGTTCGATCTGCAGCCCGGGGTGCCGCGACTGAAATGCTGCCAGCGCGGGGCCGAGCCAGCGCCGGCCGAAGCCGAAGGTGGCGGCGAGCCGTATCGTGCCGACAAGTGCGTTCTGCCGTTCGCCGAGCTCGCTTTCGAGAGCCGCAAAACCCTCGAGCAGCGCCTTGGCATGCAGGCAGACCGCCTCGCCCTCGGCCGTGACGCTGAGCCGGCGCGTGGTGCGCTCGAACAGCCGCTGGCCCAGCCGCGCTTCGAGGGCGCCCAGCCGCTTGGTCACCACCGAAGGCACCACGTCCAGCGTGGCGGATGCGCCTGCCAGGCTGCCCTGGTCGCGAATGGCCAGCACCAGCTCAAGGTCGCCCCGGTCCATCGACAATGGATTCATGCCAAATTGGAAAGTATGAATTGGCTGATTGTTGCTTGATGGCCGACGGAGCGCAACGCACAATGGCTGCGTGACTGCTTCATTCTTCGACTTTCCTGAATTCGACATCGAGCGCGACGGCGTGCGCGTGCATGGCCGCATCGGCGGCCGCGGTGCTCCGCTGCTGCTGTTGCATGGCCATCCGCAGACGCACCTCATCTGGCATCGGGTGGCGCCCGCGCTTGCCGAGCGCTTCACGGTGGTGGCGGTGGACCTGCGCGGCTACGGCGACTCTGGCCGCCCTGCAGACGATGCCGATCACGTGGCCTACAGCAAGCGTGAGATGGCGCTCGATGCGCTCGCCGCAATGCGCCACCACGGCTTCGAACGCTTCGGCGTGCTTGCGCACGATCGCGGCGCGCGCGTGGCGCACCGGCTGGCGGCGGACCATTCCGCTGCGGTCGAACGCATGCTGCTGCTGGACATCGCGCCCACCCTCTCGATGTACGAGAACACCGGCGAGGCATTTGCCCGCGCTTACTGGCACTGGTTCTTCCTCATCCAGCCGCCGCCGCTGCCCGAAGCGCTGATTGCTTCCGACCCTGTGCGCTACGTGCGCAGCGTGATGGGCGGGCGCCACGCGGGGCTCGCGCCCTTTGCGCCCGAGGTGCTGGCCGAGTACGAGCGCTGCGCCGCAATTGCGGGCACGGCCGAATCCATTTGCGGCGACTACCGGGCCTCCGCCACCATCGACCTGGTGCATGACCGCGCCGACATTGCCGCCGGCCGCCAACTTGCGCAGCCCCTGCGCGTGCTTTGGGGCGAACACGGCGCGGTAGGCCGGTGCTTCGACGTGCTGGCGCTCTGGCGCGAATGCGCCCGGCAGGTTTCGGGCCGTGCATTGCCGTGCGGCCACTATGTTCCGGAAGAAGCCCCCGGCGAGGTGCTTGCCGAGACGCTCCAGTTTTTTACTCCCCCTTTCCAGCAAGAAGGAACCACACCATGACCACCCACAGAATCGCAGTCATCGCCGGCGACGGCATCGGCAAGGAAACCATGCCCGAAGGCCTGCGCGTGGTCGATGCCGCGGCGCGCAAGTTCGGTATCGACCTGAAGTTCGACCACTTCGATTTCTCAAGCTGGGACTACTGCGAGAAGCACGGCAAGATGCTGCCCGACAACTGGAAGGACCAGATCGGCGGCCACGATGCGATCTACTTCGGCGCGGTGGGCTGGCCTGAAAAGATTGCCGACCACGTGTCGCTCTGGGGTTCGCTGCTGCTGTTCCGCCGCGAGTTCGACCAGTACATCAACCTGCGCCCCGCGCGGCTGATGCCCGGCATCATTGCGCCGGTGGTGCGCCGCGACGGCACGCCGCGCGAGCCGGGCGAGATCGACATGTACATCGTGCGCGAGAACACCGAGGGTGAATACTCCAGCATCGGCGGGCGCATGTACGAAGGCACCCCCCGCGAGATCGTCGTGCAGGAAACGGTGATGTCGCGCGTGGGCGTGGACCGCGTGCTCAAGTTCGCCTTCGAGCTTGCGCAATCGCGGCCGAAGAAGCATTTGACAAGCGCAACCAAGTCGAACGGCATCTCGATCACCATGCCGTACTGGGACGAGCGAGTGGCCGAAATGGCGAAGAACTACCCGGGCGTGAAGCTCGACAAGTTCCACATCGACATCCTGACCGCCCACTTCGTGCAGCGGCCCGACTTCTTCGACGTGGTGGTGGCCAGCAACCTGTTCGGCGACATCCTGTCCGACCTGGGCCCGGCGTGCACCGGCACCATCGGCATTGCGCCCAGCGCCAACCTGAACCCCGAGCGCACCACGCCTTCGCTGTTCGAACCGGTGCACGGTTCGGCGCCCGACATTGCCGGCAAGGGCATTGCCAACCCCATCGGACAGATCTGGTGCGGCGCGATGATGCTCGAGTTCCTGGGGCACAAGAAGGCGCACGACGCGATTCTTGCCACCATCGAAAAGGTGCTTGCGCCCCAAAGCGGAGCACCGCGCACGCCCGACATCGGCGGCAAGGCGAGCACCAGCGACCTTGGCAAGGCGATTGCCGAAGCGCTTTGAAATAGAGTTCACGAAACGCCCCTAAAATCGCGCGCTCCGCTGTTCTGCATGGCCTCGTGTCGTATTGACACCCTGCAGACCAGTGGTTGTAATCCTCGCTGGCAGCGCGCTGCCGAGGCGTCAGTCCTGCCACACTTCTTGCGCCGCGTCATTTCGCGGCCAGGTCGCACTGACGAAAGCCGACCAACTTTATTTCTTCGACAAGGGGCCCTTGTGAACAAGACCGAACTGATTGAGCACATCGCAAAAAACGCCGATATTTCCAAGGCAGCCGCCACGCGCGCGCTCGAATCCACCATCGGCGCCATTCGTACCACGCTCAAAAAAGGCGGCTCCGTGTCGCTGGTCGGTTTTGGCACTTTCGCAGTGGGCAAGCGGGCTGCTCGCACCGGCCGCAATCCCCGGACCGGCGACGCGATTAAAATCAAGGCCGCCAAGATTCCGAAGTTCCGTCCGGGCAAGGCGCTGAAAGACGCGCTCAACTAAGACGTAGACTCGGAGAGTTTCCCGGTGGGGTGCTTAGCTCAGTTGGTAGAGCGGCGCCCTTACAAGGCGTAGGTCGGGGGTTCGAGCCCCTCAGCACCCACCACCACCGATGCAAAGGCGAACACAGGTTCGCCTTTTTTATTGCCGTTCGACATCCGTCGCAAGAGAGTGTTCAAGCATGTTTGATTTCTTCCGCAAGTACAACAAGATCGTCATGATTTTCTTGTTCTTGCTGATCATTCCCTCGTTCGTCCTCTTTGGTGTGGACCGCTACCAGGGCTCCGGCAACGAGGAAAAGGTTGCGCGCGTCGATGGCAACAACATCACCCGCTCCGAGTGGGACGCGCAGCACCGCAACGAAGTCGACCGCATCCGGCAGCAGTCGCCGAACGTCGACCCGACGCTGCTCGATTCCGATGCAATGCGTTATGCCACGCTGGAGCGTCTGGTGCGCGACCGCGTGTTGGCAGCTGCTGCAGCCAAGTCGAACATGACGGTTTCCGAAGAGCGGCTGACCCGCATCTTCGCGCAGGACGCGGGCCTTGCCGCGTTCCGCACGCCAGACGGCAAGTTCGATCGCGAGACCTTCCAGCGCGTGACCGGCCGCACGCCGGAGCAGTACGAGGCCTCGATGCGTGCCGACCTCGCAACGCAGCAGGTGCTGCTGGGCATTTCGGGTACGGCGTTCACGCCGCCTGCACTGGCTGCTGCCACCATCAACGCTTTTTATGACAGCCGCGAAATCCAGGTCGCACGCTTCACACCCGAGAGCTTCGCATCGAAGGTGACGGTCAGCGATGCTGACATCGAGACCTACTACAAGGATCACACGGCCCAGTTCCAGGCGCCCGAGCAGGCCAGCATCGAGTACCTGGTGCTCGACCTCGAAGCAGCCAAGAAGAACGTCTCGGTGAACGAGGCCGACCTCAAGACCTACTACGAGCAGAACAAGGCGCGCTTCGGCACGAAGGAAGAGCGGCGCGCGAGCCACATTCTGATCACCGCACCGGCGAGCGCGTCGGCGGCCGATCGCGAAAAGGCCAAGGCAAAAGCGGAGCAGCTGCTGGCCGAAGTGAAAAAGGCGCCCGCCACCTTTGCCGATGTTGCGCGCAAGAATTCGCAGGACCCCGGCTCCGCCGAGAAGGGCGGAGACCTCGACTTCGTGACCCGCGGCGCAATGGTCAAGCCGTTTGATGACGCGATGTTCGCGCTCAAGAAGGGCGACATCAGCGACATCATCGAAACCGAGTTCGGCTATCACATCATCCGGCTGACCGACATCAAGCCGGCTGTGGTGCCTCCCTTCGAGCAGGTGCGTGCCACCATCGAGAGCGATGTTCGCGCGCAGCAGGCAACGCAGGAGTTCGCAAAGGCCGCAGAAGCCTTCACCGATGCGGTGTACCAGCAGCCCGACAGCCTCAAGCCCGCGGCGGAAAAGCTGAAGCTCACGATCCAGACCGCAGCCAATGTGGCGCGCACGCCCGCGCCGGGCGCCACCGGCGCGCTGGCGAGCCGCAACTTCCTGAGCGCGTTGTTTGCGCCCGATTCGCTCGACCGCAAGCAGAACACCGAAGCCATCGAAGTCGGGTCCAACCAGCTCGCATCGGGCCGCGTGACGCAGTACTCGCCGGCGCGTCCCATTCCGCTGGCCGAAGTGAAGGACAAGATCCGCGCGCAACTCGTCACCGAGCGCGCCGCAGTGCTGGCAAAGACCGACGGCGAAGCCAAGCTCGCAGCCTGGACCACGAAGGCCGACGGCGCAACCTTTGGCGCACCGGTCACGGTTTCGCGCCGTGAATCGCAGAGCCAACCCGTGGCGGTCATCGACGCCGCACTGCGTGCCGATGCATCCAAGCTGCCGACGCTGGTGGGTGTCGATCTGGGCACCCAGGGCTATGCGGTGGTTCGCGTGACCAGGGTCGTTCCGCGCACGCCTTCGGCGCCTGAACAAGCGCAGCAAGAGAACGCGCAGGTCGGCCAATCCGTGGCCGCTGCGGAGGATGTTGCGTACTACAACATGCTGAAGGAACGCTTCAAGGCCGAGATCCTCGTGCCGAAGCCGGCGGACATGCTGCCGGCGGCACGCTGACCACGCCTTCCGTCGCACGAGGGACAAGCGCGCCATGCGCTTGTCGCCAGAATCGCACGCATGGGAACCCTCTATCTCGTGCGCCACGGGCAGGCCAGTTTCGGCGCTGCCGACTACGACAACCTGAGCGAGCTCGGACACAGGCAGTCCGTGCGGCTGGGTGAATACTGGCGCGAGCGCGGCATGCACTTCGATGCGGTGATCACGGGCACCTTGAAGCGGCATCGGCAGACTTGGGAGGGCATTGCACAGGGGCTCGGACTGCAGCGCGACGACGTGCTGCCATGGCCCGGGCTCAACGAGTACGACAGCGAGGCTGTCATTGCCACCATCCACGAGGGCAAGCTCGAAAAACCCGATTCGCCCGAGATGTACCGCCATCATTTCCGCCTTTTGCGCGACGGACTGGGCGCCTGGATGCAGGGCAAGACCCAGCCTGCCGGTATGCCGAGCTATGTGGACTTTCTGGCGGGCGTGACCACGGCGCTCGACCATGTGCGCGACCGCCACCATGGCGCAAAAGTGCTGGTGGTGTCGAGCGGCGGACCGATCAGCACGGCAGTCGGGCATGTGCTTGGCACGAGCCCGGAAACGACGATCGAGCTCAATCTGCGCATCCGCAATACGGCGGTGACGGAGTTCGCCTTTACGCCCAAACGCCACATGCTCGTGACGTACAACACCCTGGCGCATCTGGATGCCCCGGCGTACGAGGGCTGGGTTACTTACGCCTGAACGATTGGCGCCAGAAGGGCGCTAGAAGGGCGCCGGAAGAGGGCGCCGGCCTCAGGCTTGCCAGACGCCGTAGCCGTTCGCGCGCAGCCGGATGCCAAGCTCGACCTCCATCGACCGCGCGTCCTCGTAGTTCATCGGGTTGTAGCGCTCATAGAGGGCGGGCAGCAGCCGCAGGCCGAACTCCTGCACGAAGGTGTTCGCCTGGATGCCGGCCTTGTGCTTGTCGAAGCGGATGTCCGGGTCGAGCCCGGTCATTCCGACGTAGACGAAAGGCTTGCCGAGTTGATAGTCGGGATTGGCTCGCCTGAAGCGGCCATGGTTCCATACGCGGTCGTCGAGCTCGACCACGTAGACATGATGCTTGGCTCGTGGTTTGCGCGGCATCAGTGCGCACTGCCCAAAATCAGCTCTTGCGCTTGATCAGGCCGTAAAGAATGAGCAGCACGATCGCGCCGAGCACTGAAGCGATGAAGCCGGCGCCCTGGCCCGCGGTGTACCAGCCCATGGCTTGGCCGACATAGGTCACGATCAATGAACCCGCAACGCCGATCAGCGTGGTCACGATGAAGCCCGCGGAATCGTCGCCCGGCTTGACGGCCCGCGCAACCAGACCCACGATGAACCCGATCAGAATAGTCCAGACGATGCTCATGAAGAAGTTCCTTTGGCGGTGAATTGGAAGAAGCGGGAAAGCATTGCCCGTTGATTCAGGCGACGATCATGATAGCGGAGCAAAACCGGCGCCACGCGCCAGGAAATACATCGGATTTGCGTTCGAGAAATTTGGCGCGGACTCTGGCCATCTCTCGCTTGCAGCGGCGTCCTACAGGGTGATCTGCCGCACCGGGCTATACCGAAACCATGCTCGAAAAATTGCCCGAAGTCATTGGCCACGCGCTGCACGGCGTGCGCGCCGGCCTGGACAAGATTATTTTCAATACGCTCGGAATGCGGCAGGGCATGGCGTCCATATCCCTGACCAGCGTCGCCTTCGTGGACCACGGGCCGCTGCCCCCGCGCTATACGGCCGACGGCGAAGGCTTGTCGCCGCCGCTTCAGTGGGCCCAACTGCCGGCGGAAACCACCTCGTTGGTGCTGGTGGTGGAGGACGCCGACTCGCCTACCCCGAATCCACTGGTGCATGCGATCGTGGTGGGGCTGCGGCCGAGCGACGGCAAGCTCGACGAGGCCGCCATTCCGAGCCGCGACAACGAGGGCGCCGTCGGCCTGCACGTCGGACGCAACTCGGGGCTGCAGGCCGCGTGGCTACCGCCGGACCCGCCGCCGGGGCATGGCGGGCACCGCTACGCTTTCCAGTTGTTTGCGCTCGGCGGCACGCCTTCATTTTCCTCCGCGCCGGGGCGCGATGAGATATTCGAAGCGCTCTGCGAGCACGCTCTCGCCAGCGGCCTGCTGATCGGCACCTGCGAAAGGCCAGACGGCTCCATCAAGATCGAGAAAACCGCGCCGGCGGGCCCGTTGGCAACGGGTTGAACGGGATTTCAGACGTCTTGAATGCCCCGGTGGCGAAAACGGGAGTTTTTGACGCTACAATTGCGGGCTCTTCGGTGGCTGTAGCTCAGCTGGTAGAGTCCCAGATTGTGATTCTGGTCGTCGTGGGTTCGAGTCCCATCAGCCACCCCAAATACTTTCCCTGACTGCTATTGCGCAATAGCGTCCAAAGGGACATCAACGCCGGGCCAGCCCCGGCGTTGTCATTTCCGACTCTTGCTGCCTTGGGGCTTAACCCCTTGTATTCCTGCTTTTTGTTCGATAAGAACGCCCGATCCAGGTGCGCGTTGCATTGTGCGCTGCCGCACGTTAACTGCGTGCCCCGGGTTTTTTCTGGTAGCGGCATGCTTGTTTTAAATTGGAATTGAATTAAAATCCGCCCCGTTTCCAATTTTCAGGAGTCCACAATGGCTTCGACCCTTGCCGATATCAATTCCCAGATCAAGAAGCACGACGAGCTGATTGCGCAATTGCGCAAGCAGGCCGAAGACCTTCGCAACCAAGAACGTGCGGGCGTCATTGAAGAGGTGCGCAAGAAAATCGCCGAATACGGTTTGACCGCTTCCGATCTGAAACTCAGCGCACGCGGCGGGTCGGTCAAGCGCGGCAACGCGGTTCCCGGAGCCAAGGCAGCGGCCAAATACCGCGGCCCGAGCGGCGAAACCTGGTCTGGCGGCCGTGGCCGCAAGCCGCGTTGGGTGACCGAAGCCCTGGCCGCCGGCAAGTCGCTTTCCGAGTTCGAGATCAAGTAAACGCTCGACATGGCCGTCGGCCAATAAAAAAAGCCCGCATCTGCGGGCTTTTTTTATTGCAAGCGTGGAACCAACCGGGCGCGGCGCGCTCAGTTCACCATGACGAGTTTTCCTTTCACGCCGCGTGAACCCATGTGGGCGTAGGCTGCTTTCAATTCTGCCATCGGCATCGTGCTGTCGATCACTGGCTTGATCTTTCCCTGGCCGTACCACTGCGCCAATTCGGCCATCATTTGTGCATTGGCCTTGGGCTCGCGCTTGGCAAAATCGCCCCAGAACACACCGACCAGCGACGCGCCTTTCAGCAGTGTCAGATTCAAAGGCAGCGATGGAATCGGGCCCGAGGCAAAGCCGACCACCAAATAGCGGCCGCGCCAGCCGATCGAGCGAAATGCCGGCTCTGCAAAATCGCCGCCCACCGGGTCGTAAATGACATCCGGCCCCTTGCCGTCGGTCGCAGCCTTGATGGCGTCGCGAAAACCGTTTGGCAGCGCATGTGTGGTGTAGTTGATGGTGGCATCGGCGCCAATGGAGCGGCAGAGTTCGCATTTCTCGTCGGTGGAAGCCGCCGCAATCACTTTTGCTCCGGCTGCCTTTGCGATTTGTATGGCCGCAGTGCCCACACCGCCGGCGGCGCCGAGCACGAGCACCGTTTCTCCGGCCTTGAGCTGCGCCCGGTCCATCAGCGCATGCCACGATGTGGCATAGATCATGATGAATGCCGCCGCGTCGACATGGCCGAAGCCTTCCGGCAGCGGCATGCAAAGCGCAGCCGGCGCCAGCGTGTGGGTTGCGAAACCGCCGGTTCCCGAAAGGCACGCCACGTTCTGACCAATGGAAAGATGTGTGACGCCTTCACCCACCGCTTGCACGATGCCCGCGTATTCCGAACCGGGCACGAAGGGCAGGGGCGGCTTGATCTGGTATTTGTTCTGGACGATCAGCAGATCGGGAAAATTGAGGCTGGCAGCCCTGATTTCGATCAGCACCTGGCCCGGACCCGGCGTTGGTGTGGGCAGTTCTTTCCAGGTCAGCGCATCGACGCCGGTGGGGTTTTCGCAAAGCCATGCGTGCATGCTCGGGTCTCCTTGGATGAGTCGTGTGTGGGCAATGAATGCGAGGCGATGATAGGGGGCGCGACAGGGCGCCGTTGTCCCTGCTGCGACGCACCCGGCGCCTACAATCCGGGGCATCCAGAAGCAACATGAAGATACTTATTTCCAATGACGATGGCTTTCAGGCGCCGGGCATCGTCGCATTGCACGACGCCCTGAAAGACATCGCCGATGTCGAGGTGGTTGCACCCGAGCACAACAACAGCGCCAAGTCGAACGCGCTGACCCTGGCCGCGCCGCTGTACGTGCACAAGGCGCACAACGGTTTTCGCTACGTCACGGGCACGCCGGCCGATTGCGTTCATATCGCGCTCAAGGGGCTGCTCGACTACCGGCCCGACCTGGTGGTGTCCGGCATCAACAACGGCGCCAACATGGGCGACGACACCATCTACTCGGGCACCGTCGGGGCGGCGATGGAGGCGTACCTGTTCGGCATTCCGGCCATTGCGTTCTCGCAGATCGAAAAGGGCTGGGCCCATGTCGATGCGGCCTCGCAGGTGGCGCGCCGGCTGGTTCAGCAGATCGAGCGCGAGCGCATGATCGAAGGCGGTGCTTTCCTGCTCAACGTGAATGTGCCCAACCGGCCGTTCGAGGAGCTCAAGCCGATCAAGGTTTGCCGCCTCGGCCGCCGCCACGCGGCGGAAAAGGTGATTACGCAGGAGAGCCCGCGCGGCGAAACGATGTACTGGATTGCGGGCGCCGGCAGTGCCAAGGACAGCGGCGAGGGCACCGACTTTCACGCAACCGCTGCCGGCCACGTCGCATTGACGCCGCTGCAGATCGACCTGACCGACCACGCCAACCTGGGGCAATGGCGCGAGACGGTCGCCCGTCTCGGCAACTGAGCATGGCCACGCAACGGCCTGGTTTCCCGGTTCGCCTGACACCCACCGCATCGGCCGCCACGCGAGGGCGCATGCCCGCCGTGCCGGCCAAGCCTTTGGTGCCGGCCACGCCCTCGATGGCTTCCGACGCCGTGCGTGCGCGCATGGTGCAGAAGCTCGCCGCTCAAGGCATTACCGACCCCCGCGTGCTTCGTGCACTCGGCTCGGTGGAGCGGCATCGTTTTGTCGACAGTGCGCTGGTCAACCAGGCGTACGAAGACACGAGCCTGCCCATCGGGCTGGGCCAGACTATCTCCAAGCCCAGCGTGGTGGCTCGCATGATCGAGCTTCTGCTGGGTGCGCCTGCGCTGGCCGGCAAGCCGCAAGACCGCCTCGGACGCGTGCTCGAAATCGGCACCGGCTGCGGCTACCAGGCTGCGGTGCTGAACCACGTGGCCACGGAGGTCTACAGCATCGAGCGCTTGCGCGGGCTGCACGAGCGCGCGCGTGCCAACCTGCGGCACTTCCGGCTTGCCACCGTGCACTTGATGCTCGGCGACGGCATGGTTGGCTACGCCAAGGGGGCACCCTATGCAGGAATCATCGCCGCAGCAGGCGGCGAAGCGGTCCCGCAAGCCTGGACCGATCAACTCGCAGTGGGCGGACGCATCGTCGCGCCCACGCAATCGGCGGGGGGCGGACAGGCCCTCGTCGTCATCGATAAAACCGCCCGTGGGCTGGAGCGCCGCATTCTTGAGGCGGTTCACTTTGTCCCCCTAAAATCGGGCATCGCTTGAAGGAACAACACATGCAGGGTTTTGGCAATCGGAGTTGGTGCGCTGGTATCACGTTGGCCGTTGTGCTCGTGATCGCGGGCTGCGCCGCACCGCGAGGGCCGGCGCCGGTCGAAGACCGAGGCACGATGACGCGCGCCCCCAATGCGGCACCCGGTGGCCCGCTCATCACCACCGACGCGTCGGGCAAGCCGCTTCCAGGCATCGAAAACTATGGCAAGCCGGGCTACTACGCAGTGCGCCCCGGCGACACGATTCGCCGCATCGGAATCGAAACCGGCCAAGGCTGGCAGAACATCGCACGCTGGAACAATCTCGAGAACCCCGACCTGATCGAAGTCGGTCAGGTGCTGCGCGTGGTTCCTCCGGTGGGTCCGACCTCCACCACCGTGGCGGCCGCGGCTGCTCCCACTGAAGGCGCGGTGACCAAGCCCGTGACGCCGCCGGCTGTGCTGCCGGCGGCGCCCGCGAGCGCGGCGGCCAGCAAGCCGCCAGTCACTGCATCGCCCTCGGCACCTGCCGCCAATTCGGGCGACGAGGATCTCGGCTGGATCTGGCCCGCGCATGGCACGCTCATTGCCGGGTTCGACGACGCCAAGAACAAGGGCTTCGATATCGGCGGCAAAGCCGGCGACGCAGTTCTGGCCGCAGCCGACGGCCGCGTGGTCTATGCAGGCGCAGGCCTGCGCGGCTACGGCAACCTGATCATCCTGAAGCACAACAACACCTATCTCACGGCCTATGCGCATAACCAGACGCTGCTCGTGAAGGAAGACCAGTCGGTGCAAAAGGGACAGAAGATCGCCGAGATGGGCAACAGCGACGCAGACCGCGTCAAGCTGCATTTCGAAATCCGTCGCCAGGGCAAGCCTGTCGATCCGGCACGCTACCTGCCGAGCCGGTAATGCCATGGCCGCCTCTCGCCCCCGTCGCACGCTGCCTGTGCGCCGGTCGGCGGGCAAGGGCGAAGCAGCTGCAGGCAACAATCTAGAGAGCACGCCTGCAAAGCCCGGCCGTGCTGCCGCACACCCGATTGCGGTTGCCGAACCGCTAGGCGGCGAGGGCGCGGATGCCCTGACCATCTACCTGCGGCAGGTTCGGCGCACCGAACTCTTCACGCCCGAGCAGGAATACCAGGCCGCATGCGCTGCCCGCGCCGGCGACTTTGCAGCGCGGCAATCGATGATCGAACACAACCTGCGGCTGGTTGTGAACATCGCCAAGGCCTATCTGGGCCGCGGCGTGCCGCTTTCCGATCTGATCGAGGAAGGCAACCTCGGCCTGATGCACGCCATCACCAAGTTCGAACCCGAACGTGGCTTTCGCTTTTCCACCTATGCGACGTGGTGGATCCGGCAGTCAGTCGAGCGGGCCGTCATGACCCAGGCGCGTGCAATCCGCCTGCCCGTGCAGGTGGTGCGCGAACTGCAGCAGGTGCTGCGGGCCCGCCGCACGCTCGAAGGCGATTCGGACTTTCTGGTGAACCGGCCCGACGGTGTGCGGGTGGAAGACATTGCCGCGTTTCTGGGGCGCGAAGTGCAGGCGGTAGCGGAGCTGCTGGCGCTTGCGGAGGCGCCGCGCTCGCTGGATGGCGGCGACGCGCATGGCGACGAAGGCTTTGCCTTGGCCGACACGGTGGCCTCCGACGACGAGCGAGGCGACCCGACTGACGTGACCCACACGCACGAGGTCGAACGCCTGCTCGACCAATGGGTTCATGCACTCGATGCGCGCGAGCGCGAGGTGCTCGAAGGCCGCTACGGCTTGCACGACCGGGAGCCCGAAACGCTCGAGGTGCTGAGTGTTCGGCTCGGCCTGACGCGCGAGCGCGTGAGGCAAATCCAGAACGAGGCGCTCGCCAAGATGCGCCGCCAGCTGGTCCGCTCCGGCGTGGGTCGCGACGCCTTGTTCTAGGCGGAGCCGGCGCAGCCGCGGGAAGCCGGGCCGGCGCTGAGACAATCGGGGGATGACGGAATCCACTGAAGAAAAGAAAGTCCCCACGAAAGCGGCCGGGAAGACCCCGGCCAGCGCCCCGGACGAATGGCTCAAGGTCGAGTCGCTCGACCTGGACGCGCAGGGCGTCGCTCACAACGCCCAAGGCATGGTCGTGTTCATCGAGGGCGCCTTGCCTTTCGAGGAAGTGCAGCTCAACGTTCACCGGCGCAAGAACAACTGGGAGCAAGGCACGGTCACCGCCATCCGGCGGGAATCGTCGCAGCGGGTGCGCCCGGGCTGCCCGCACTTCGGGCTGCACACCGGCGCGTGCGGCGGCTGCAAGATGCAGCATCTGGACGCCGCGGCGCAGGTGGCGGTGAAGCAGCGCGCGCTGGAAGACAACCTGTGGCATCTCGGCAAGGTGCGGCCGGAGAACGTGCTGCGCCCGATGGAAGGGCCGGCTTGGCACTACCGCTACCGCGCGCGGCTCTCGGTGCGCCATGTGGTCAAGAAGGGCACGGTGCTGATCGGTTTTCACGAGCGCAAGAGCCGGTACCTTGCCGACATGCAGGTGTGCCCGGTGCTGCCGGAGCAGGTCAGCGACATGCTGATGCCGCTGCGCGCACTCATCGGCTCGATGGATGCGCGGGAGACCTGCCCGCAGATCGAGCTTGCCTGCGGCGATGCGCCAGGGACGACCGCGCTCGGCACGATTGCGCTGGTGCTCAGACACCTGGAGCCGCTGTCCAACGCGGACATCGGCCGCTTGAAGGCGTTTGCGGCACAGAACCCGGGCGTTCAGTGGTGGCTGCAGGCCAAGGGCCCCGAAACAGTAAAGCTGCTGGAAGAGGGCGGCACGCCGCTGTCGTACGAACTGCCCGAGTTCGGCGTCACCATGCCGTTCAAGCCGACCGATTTCACGCAGGTCAATCCGCACATCAATCGCGCGCTGGTGGGCAAGGCGCTGCGCCTTCTCGATGTGCAGCCGCAAGAGCGTGTGATCGACTGGTTCTGCGGGCTGGGCAATTTCACCCTGCCGCTGGCCAGCCGTGCGCGCGAGGTTCTGGGCATCGAGGGCAGTGACACCCTGGTGGCGCGCGCAAGCGACAACTTCAAGAAGAATGAACCTGCCACGCTGGCCAGGCGGGCGCTTTCGCCAACCCGGTTCGTGGCGCGCAATCTCTTCGAAATGACGCCCGCCATGCTGGTGGCCGACGGCAGCGCGGACAAGTGGCTGGTCGACCCCCCGCGCGAAGGCGCGTTCGCGCTCGCCAAGGCCATGGCCGACCTGCACCTGCAGCCTGAGCTGCGAACCGACGGCTGGACGCCGCCGAAGCGCATCGTGTACGTGAGCTGCAATCCGTCCACGCTTGCGCGGGATGCGGGGTTGCTCGTGCATCAGGCGGGGTACCGGTGCACCTTTGCCGGGGTGATCAACATGTTTCCGCACACGGCGCACGTGGAGTCGATTGCGGTGTTCGATCTGGCATGAAAAAAGGGCCCGAGAGGGCCCTTTTTATATCGGCGCTGCGAGAGCGCCTTCGTTCGATTCAATCAGTCGCGTTCGCCGCCGGCAAGGCCCAGCAGGGCCAGCAGGCTCTGGAACACGTTGAACAGGTCCAGGTAGAGCGCGAGCGTGGCGCTGATGTAGTTGGTTTCGCCGCCGTCCATGATCTGCTTCAGGTCATAGAGCATGAAGGCCGAGAAGATGCCGATGGCAGCCACCGAAATGGCCATCATGCCGGCGCTCGAGCCGACGAAGACGTTGATGATGGAGCCCACCATCAGCACCATGGCGCCGACGAAGAGCCACTTTCCCATGCCCGACAGGTCGCGCTTGATCACGGTGGCCAGCGAAGCCATCACGAAGAACACGCCGGCGGTGCCGCCGAACGCGGTCATGATGAGTTCGGAGCCGTTCTTGAAGCCCAGCACCATTGCGATGAGCCGCGACAGCATCAAGCCCATGAAGAAGGTGAAGGCCAGCAGCACCGGCACGCCGGCGGCCGAATTCTTGGTTTTCTCGATGGCGAACATGAAGCCGAAGGCGCCGCCGAGGAAAACGATGAGGCCCAGGCCGCCCGTGAGCGAGCGGGTAATGCCGGTGCTGACGCCGATCCATGCGCCCAGCACGGTGGGCAGCAGGCTCAGGGCGAGCAGCCAGTAGGTGTTGCGCAGGACGCGTTGGCGCTCAGCCTGCGGCAGCACCTGGCCGTAGCCGGTGGAAGTGTCGAGGGTGGTCACGCGGTCGTTCATGGCAGTAGCTCCTTTGGTTGCTGCACTGACGCAGTTGGGCGCATTCTAGGGTTCTGCAAGAGGGGGTGATACAAAGACCGTATGGATGATGGTCCTAAGGGCGCCGGGACCGGCCGGCTCTTTGGCCGTTATGCTCTTGGGTTTTACGCAACCGACGCTCAAAAATGAAGACCAAGTCCTTCCTCGAACTCGCCGACGTCAAGGCCATTGCCGCAGCCGCGGAAGCCGAAGCCCTGAAGAACAATTGGGCCGTCACCATTGCCATTTCGGACGACGCAGGCAACCTGCTCTGGCTCCAGCGCCTGGACGGGGCTGCGGCTCTGTCTTCGCACATTGCCCCGGCCAAGGCCCATACGGCAGCCATGGGCCGCCGCGAAAGCAAGGTTTATGAAGACATCATCAACGGCGGCCGAACCGCGTTTCTCACGGCGCCCGCCGTGCAGGGCCTGCTTGAAGGCGGCGTGCCGATCGTGAAGGACGGCCAGGTGATCGGCGCCGTCGGCGTGAGCGGCGTGAAGTCGAACGAAGATGCCCAGATTGCCAAGGCCGGCATCGCTGCGCTCGGCCTTTGAAGTAACTCGTCCGGCGGGGCTGTGCTCCGCGGAAAGCAAAACGCCGACTTCAAGGTCGGCGTTTTCTTTTGGGTGTTCAGCGTGAAAAAAAGCTTGGCTAGTCGGCGAACCGTTGGCTAGCAAAAAACGACCCTTCGGAGATGAATCTCCTGGAGTCGCCCCACGATGAAACTTGCGTGAAGGGCGGGCTGATGCTTACTTGGTAAGAATCAGCTTGCCGAGTTTGGTCGCCTGAAGACGATAGAGGGAGCCGTTGTGCATGATGCCCACGGTCTTGCTTCCCTTGAGAAGCTCCGTGCTTTCGACCATTGGCGCCGGACGGGGAGCCTGGATGGACGCATGTCCGCCACCCGATTGGTCGAGCGACGGATGGCTCAGAACAGAAAAGGCGTTCGGTTTGGCTTGCATCTGAAATTCCCCTTATCGAAGCGATGAGTGAATGATAATGATTCGCAATAAAAAGTCAATCGCGGCGATCAACTTTTTTTGCGGCATTCAGTGACTTACTTCGCGTCAGGTTCGGTAATGAAGCCGATCTTGCGCACGCCTGCTTCGCGGGCCGCAGACATTGCCTTGGCCACGCGCTCGTAGCGCACTTCCTTGTCGCCGCGGATGTGCAGTTCGGGCTGCGGGTTCTTGGCGGCCTCGGCCGCGAGGCGGCCAGGCAGCTCGCCGTCCGCGATCTTCTGCTCGTTCCAGTAATAGTCGCCCTGGGCAGAAATGCTGAACAGGATGTTCTCCGGCTTGGCCTGCTCGGGCTCGCTGGTGGCGCGGGGGAGGTCGATGTTGACCGCGTGCTTCATCACCGGCACGGTGATGATGAAGATGATGAGCAGCACCAGCATGACGTCGACCAGCGGCGTCATGTTGATCTCGTTCATCACCTCATCGGGTTCGTCCTGGGTACCGAAAGCCATGATGCTCAGCCCTTCTTGAGCGGAACCACGATGGCGTCGCCGCTGCCGCTTTGCACGCGCGCGCCGGTCACGAAGTAAGCGTGAAGGTCATGGGCAAAGCTGTTGAGCTTGGTCAGCACGAACTTGTTGCCGCGAACCAGCGCGTTGTAGCCCAGCACCGCCGGAATGGCCACCGCCAGGCCCAGCGCCGTCATGATCAGCGCCTCGCCGATGGGGCCCGCCACCTTGTCGATGGTGGCCTGGCCGGCCGAGCCGATGCTCATGAGCGCGTGATAGATGCCCCACACCGTGCCGAAGAGGCCGATGAACGGTGCGGTCGAGCCGACGGAAGCCAGGATGGCGAGGCCGGTTTGCAGGCGCGCCGTGAAAGCGTCGATTCCGTTGCGCAGTGCGCGCGTGATCCAGTCGCTCACGTCGAGCGCATCGTGCAGATGGGCCTTGGTGTTGCGGTGGTGCGCAGCCGCTTCACGGCCTTCGAGCGCCAATGCGCGGAACGGGTTGCTGTCGTCTTTGCCGAGCTTGTTCAGTGCGGTGGCAAAGTCTTCGCTGTGCCAGAAGTCCTGCGAGTGCTTGGCAAGGCGCTTGTATTTGATGACGTCGAGGGCCTTGACGATGATCACGATCCACGAGGCAAGCGACATGCCGATCAACAGCACCGCGACGGCCTTGGTGACGAAATCGCCCTGGTTCCAGACGTTCATCAAGCCGAATTGGGAATCCATACGAAGTTGCTCCAGAGAAAAATTAGTTCAATTTGAATGAGAAGGGCGCCCGCAGCAGGTAGGTCGTCTGTGCGTTGCCTCCTGTTTGCCTGAAGGGCGTGACCTGGGCGGTTCGGGCTGCGCTCAGCGCGGCCTCGTCCAGGCGTTCGAACCCGCTCGATTTGTAGAGTTCGACCCGCTTGGCGAAGCCTTCACTGTCGAAGTAGATCGAGACGACCGTCGTTCCCGACTCGCCCAGGCGCCGGCTCATGCTCGGGTAGACGAGCTTGGGCTCTCTGATATAGCGGGTCTGGCCCTCCGAGATCTCGATCATCCGCGGTGCCGGTGGAGCAGGGGGCGCGGGCGGCGGAGCGGGTGGTGCTGGCGGCGCCGGTGCCTCGACTGGAGGCGCGGGGGGAGGCGGCTCGGTCACGCCCACCGGCGCACTGGGGGCGGGTGTTGGCTTGGGTTCGCGAATCGCCACCGGGCGGGGCGGAGGCTTGACGGCCTCGGGCTTGCGCTGGGGGGGCGGAGGTGGTGGAGGAGGCGGCGGTTCGGCCGGCTTGGGCGGTTCGACGAACTGGCTCAGTATTTCTACAGGAATCACCACTTCGGCAGCGCGGCGCAACAGGCCGCTTTGCAGCGCCCACAGCGCGGCTGCATGAAACAGGATCACGCCTCCGGCAATAAGTGCATTGCGCGAAAGGCCCAGAACGGAGGGAGGGGGAGCAAAGCGGTCAGACACGATCAACCAATTCGAATGCGGGCACGCACGGAACGTGCCCCGATTGCAGCAAAACCGCTACGACTACTGTTTACTTACGAAAGATCCACCAGACCGAGCCTGCGACAAGAATCAGGCTGCCGCCGAGCGCCGAGAAGAGTTCCATGCCTTGCTTTCCGAGATGGAGGTGGCAAGCTGGATCGCACTCGTTCCCGATTCGCGGTTCAACGCGGCGACCGGATGCGAGGCGCTGCACTGCGCGACGATATCGCGCGCACAGCCTTCACATTGACCACACTGGGTGGCTACGCCGAGCTCGAATTGCACTTCGTCGAAAGTCATGCCGGCACGCACGTGACGTGCGATTTCACGGTCGGAGACTCGGCGGCAGACGCAAACGATCATGGCGGTGAAAGCGGCAGTGGCTGGCTGGTTTGGGTTCGAGCCGATTATAAATACGAATCTCTCGCATTTTCAATAACTATGGGCGGAGAGAGGCCTTCCGTACTGTTCTGGGAGAAAGTAGCATTTTGACAACACAGAATCTAAATGTGAATGATTAAGACTACGCCAGCACTACACTCCAGCCAAATTTCGGCAAGCCACTACCGGTAAAGCGTCGGTCCCAGCCAGCCATTCAAACCAGCCGTTTGGCTTTCTGGGAGGTCATCTTGTCCAATGTTGCCGGTCGGCGCGCTCGTGCGTCGCGCCCCAAGTCTTCTTCTGTTTCCGCCACCGGCAGCCTGCCGCGAGAAGCGGCAGTCCTGCCTTTTGGCGCACTGATGCTGGCCGCTTCGGTCAGCAGCTGGGCGCAGACACCGCCGGCGACGGTGCAGGGTGGCACTCTCGGAACCGTCACGGTGACCGAACAGGCCGAAGCCCAGGGCAAGGACCAGGTCCAGACCAAGAAGACCAACATCGGCAAGGGAACGCAAGAAATCCGCGACATTCCGCAGTCGATCAATGTCATCACCGAAAAGCTGATCGACGACGTCAAGCTCGACACCCTCAAGGATGCCTTGCACTATTCGGCCGGCATTACCTTTGCAGCGACCGAAAACGGCACCGACCAGGACATCCGGCTGCGTGGTTTCCCCGTTGCCACCGTGGGCGACCTGCTGATCGACGGCATGCGCGACCCTTCGCAATATGACCGCGACACCTTCAACCTGGAACGCATCGAGGTGCTGCGCGGTTCCGCTTCGATGATTTTCGGGCGCGGATCCACGGGCGGCGTGATCAACCAGGTGTCGAAGAAGCCTTTGCTGGCCGACCAGACCGACGTGGAAGCGACGGTCGGCTCGCGCGGCTACTACCGCACCAGCGCGGACTTCAACGTTCGCACGGGCGAAACCTCGGCATTGCGAATCAACGCGATGTGGAACAAGGCCGACAACGGCGGCGCCAAGATCGACAAGTACGGCATTGCGCCTTCATACAGCTGGGGCGTCGGCACGGCCAACGAATTCACCGTGGGGCTGTTCCACCTGAACGTGGACAACGTTCCGATGTCCGCGGTGCGCTGGGTGGCGACCGGCCGGCAAGGCATTACCGGCTACAACGCGAGCGGCGTGCCGACTGTCGGCAGCCTGGGCACCCTCGCGCCCGTCAAGCCCGGCAGCTTCTACGGCACCACGGCCGACAAGCTTCTTGGCAAGGCCACGTACGGCACGGCTTCGTGGCTCCATCG
This sequence comes from Variovorax sp. CCNWLW235, assembly GCF_037204085.1. Lineage (NCBI taxonomy): Bacteria > Pseudomonadati > Pseudomonadota > Betaproteobacteria > Burkholderiales > Comamonadaceae > Variovorax > Variovorax sp. CCNWLW235. The sequence continues at coordinate 58,817 of NZ_JBBCBW010000018.1, forward strand.
CTTCGACGATGGCGGCGAATTGCGCACCCAGGTGCGCTCGGGCACCTTCGATCGCAACCAATGGTCGACCGCTGCCGGGGCCAGCACCACGTTCGGCGCCCCCACCACGCTGGCCAACTTCAGCGAATACACGATGCTCACGCGCAGCGGCCTGACCCCGCGCAAGGATGAGTACAAGGGCACCTACCTGCAAAGCGACTACAGCAAGGAGCTGAACTGGGGCGGCATGAAGCACCAGTTGCTGGCCGGTGTGGACGCCTCGAAGGAGGAGGCGAGCCGCTACCAGAACGATGCCTTCTTCAACAACAGCTTCCGCGGACGCGCGCTGGGCTCGCGAGCCAACACCTTCGTCGGTACGCCGAACGACGGTGCGGGCCTGAGCGGCACGTTCGTGGAGCCGGTGTACCGCGATTCGAGCGCCTATTCCGCCAAGTCGGTCGGCATCTACTTGCAGGATTTGGTCCAGGTGGCGCCCGATTGGAAGGTTCTCGGCGGCGTGCGCTACGACCGCCTGAGCGGTGATTTCGACCAGTACACCTATTCGAACCCCGCCTGCGCGAGGCCCACTCCGGCACCGCGCGGCTATACGCAAACGGCGAATTGCACCGACCGTCGCGAGCGCTATTCCGCCGGCAGCCCGTTCCCGACAGTCACCAGCACCCATCTGTCGCAAGGCGCATGGAGCTACCGCGCCGGCGTGCTGTACCAGCCTTCGACGACGCAGTCGTACCACCTCTCGTACAGCACCTCGTTCAACTCGTCGGCCGACACCTATCAGTATGTGTCGCCCCAGACCGCGGGCACGCCGCCCGAGAAGAGTCGCAACATCGAACTGGGCGCCAAACTCGACTGGCTCGACGGCAAGCTCTCGACGCGCGCGGCCATCTTCCGCACCGAAAAGACCAACGAACGCACCACCGATTCGGACTTCGCGGGCAGCTCTTATCTGCTGTCGGGCAAGCGCCACTCGCAGGGCCTTGAGCTCGACGTGGTGGGCCGCCTCACGTCGCAGTGGGAAGTGTATTTTTCGTACTCTTTCATTCCCAGGGCAACCATCGACCAGGTGGGCAGCACTGCAACGCCCGGTACCGTGGGCTCGCGCGTCGGCCTGACGCCCAAGCACAGCGGCGCGGCATGGATCAGCTACCAGGCCACGCCCAAGTTGCGCATTGCAGGCGGTGTGCGCGGCGCGTCCGAAAACCGGCCGCTGCAAGGCGTCACCGGTGCCGCCAGCCTGGCGAACAGCACGCCCGGTTATGTGGTCGGCGACATGATGCTCGAGTACAAGTTCACGCCTGACCTGTATGCGCAGCTCAATGTGAACAACGTGACGAACAAGCTCTACGGCGATCAGCTCTACCCGGGCTTTGCGATTGCCGGTGCGAAGCGCACGGTGCTCTTCACGGTCGGGGCGCGCTTCTAAAAGTCTCCTCAGTTTCTAGAATAGCCAAAGCCGTTCTTCCTTTCACATGCTCTTGCACATTCGCGAAGTGCTCTCGCTCGACGAGGTTCGTCAAGCCAGGGAAATTCTGGGCCAAGCACCTTGGGAGGACGGCCGCCTGACCGCAGGCGAGCAGTCCGCCAAGGCGAAGAACAACGAGCAGCTGCGGGAAGACTGCGAAGAAACCCGTGCCGTTCAGCAACTGCTGCTAAGGGGCCTCGAGCGGCACCAGGTTTTCTTCTCGGCCGCGCTGCCGAAGCAGATTTCGCCGCCGCTGTTCAATCGCTACGGCGGTGAGTCCAACAGCTTCGGCAATCATGTGGACAGCGCAGTCCGTTTTCTTCGCGACGGCTCGGGGCGGGTGCGCACAGACATCTCGTGCACCCTGTTCCTGGCCGAACCGAGTGAATACGACGGCGGCGAACTGGTCATCGAGGACACCTTCGGCACCCAGCGCGTCAAGCTTGCCGCCGGCGACATGGTGCTCTATCCGGGCACCAGCGTTCATCGGGTGCTGCCCGTCACGCGGGGCTATCGGCTGGCGAGCTATTTCTGGATCCAGAGCATGGTGCGCAGCGACGAGCAGCGTCGGCTGCTGTTCGAAATGGACAACCATCTGCGCCACCTACGCAGCAAATACGGCGAGACCGACTCCGGCGTGATCGGCCTCACGAGCACGTACCACAACCTGCTGCGCATGTGGCTCGACATCTGAGCCGCGGCGTGGCGCCTGCCTGTCAGGAAACGCATTCATGATGAACAAGTCACTTCTTTCCGCCGCAGCAGTCGCGGCCGCAATTTTCTGGTCCGCATCGGCGTCTGCGCAATTCGTCGACCATGACGCCGTCAAATGCGCACCGGTTCCCAAGGCGGAAATGCGTCCGCAGATGGAACTGCAGCGCAAGCTGACCGGCGAAGGCTGGAAGGTTCGCCAGATCAAGAACTTCAATGGCTGCTACGAGGTCTACGGCTTCGACGAAAAGGGCCAGCGCACCGAAGCATTCTTCGACCCCAAGACCTTCGAGAAGGTTGGTCAGGTGAAGCAGCCATCCTGAGGATGCGCAAGGTGCGTGCAGTGCCAGCGCGTGCGTCGGCGCAGGTCTGGGCGCTTTGGTTGCGCGCAACGCATTGGGCGCTGGTCGCCGCCATTGCCGTGGCGTGGTTCAGCGGCGAGGCGTTGCTGCGGCAGCACGAACTGGCGGGCTACGCGGCGCTGGCCCTGGTTGCGGGCCGCTGCATCGGCGGATGGGTCGGAGGCCGCTATGCAAAATTCAAGCAGTTTGTGCGGCCTCCGTCGCAGGTGCTGCGCTATGCGGCCGAAGTACTCGCACGGCGCGAAAAGCGCTACCTGGGCCACAACCCGCTCGGCGGCTGGATGGTCGTCGCCTTGCTCGCCACGGTAACGGCTGTCGGCGCTACAGGCTGGATGTATTCGCTGGATATGTTCTGGGGATTGGCGTGGGTGGAATGGCTTCACCGCACATTGGCCTGGACACTGGTAGCGCTGATTGCGCTGCATCTGGCCGGTGTTGCTTTCACGAGCTGGCGGCACCGGGAAAACCTGATCGCTGCCATGTTCAGCGGGCGCAAGCGCCCCGAAGAGCCGGGCGACATCGCCTGACGGCGGCGCCCGCTCGCCGAAAGGGGCCGGGCGGCCCCTTCGGAATTCAGCCGATCTCGCCCATTTGCGACTGCAGATAGTTCTGCAGTCCGACCTTGTCGATCAGGTCGATCTGGGTTTCGAGGAAGTCGATGTGCTCTTCCGTGTCGTCCAGGATTTCTTGCAGCAGGTCGCGTGAGACGTAGTCGCGAACGGTTTCGCAGTACGCGATACCGTCCTTGATGGTGGCTTGCGCACCGGTCTCGGCGCCCAGGTCGCAGCCGAGCAATTCGGGCACGTCTTCACCGATGTTCAGCTTGCCGAGATCTTGCAGGTTGGGCAGGCCGTCCAGCATGAAGATGCGGTCCATCAGCTTGTCGGCGTGCTTCATTTCGCCGATGGATTCCTCGTATTCCTTCTTGGCTAGCTTGTCCAAGCCCCAGTGCTTGAGCATGCGGTAGTGCAGGAAATACTGGTTGATTGCGGTGAGCTCGTTCTTGAGCTGCGCCTGCAGATGTTCGATGACCTTGGGGTCGCCCTTCATGATTGTTTTCCTTGTTCTGAAAGTAGGGATTGTGAGAGGGGCAAGCGAGCTCTTGCAAGCAATCCCATGCTCCGCTGGTCTGCATGCGTTTGATGGTGATACACGTTCGTATTCGAGCGGAAGGCGAGGGCGTCAGCGCCTTTGGTTTTCATAGGCCGCAGCGATGCAGTCGATAGCTCATTACTATCAATTTGTCTTATTTGGTAGCTATACTCATGGCTCGCACTTATTTTTGTCCACCCGCAGCATCCAAGGAATCAACATGTCCCTGATCAACACCCAAGTCCAACCCTTCAAGACCCAGGCCTACCTCAACGGCAAGTTCATCGATGTGTCCGACGAGACGCTCAAGGGCAAATGGTCCGTGCTGATCTTCATGCCGGCGGCATTCACCTTCAACTGCCCGACCGAAGTCGAAGACGCGGCCGACAACTACCCCGAGTTCCAGAAGCTGGGTGCCGAGGTCTACATCGTGACCACCGACACGCACTTCTCGCACAAGGTGTGGCATGACACGTCGCCCGCCGTGGGCAAGGCCAAGTTCCCGCTGGTGGGCGACCCGACCCACGCGCTGACCAACGCTTTCGGCGTGCACATTCCCGAAGAAGGCCTGGCACTGCGCGGCACCTTCGTGATCAACCCCGAAGGCATCATCAAGACCGCCGAAGTGCACTCCAACGAAATCGCTCGCGACGTCAAGGAAACCCTGCGCAAGCTGAAGGCAGCGGTGTACACCGCCGCCCACCCGAACGAAGTGTGCCCGGCCAAGTGGAATGAAGGCGACAAGACCATCGCTCCGTCGTTCGACCTCGTCGGCAAGATCTAAGCGTCCCGCGCGAAAGCCCGGGCGCTCACGAGGCCCCGGGCTTTTTTGTCCCAAGTTGATAGTTTTAAGTTATCGAAAGAGAGTCCCTCATGCTCGACGCCAGCACCAAAGCCCAATTGAAGAGTTACCTCGAACGCGCCACACAGCCGATCGAGATCGTCGCCTCGCTCGACGACAGCAAGGCCTCGGGCGAAATGCTGTCGCTGCTGAAGGACGTTGCAGAAGCCTCGCCGCTGGTCAAGCTGACCGAAAGCCGCGACGACAACCACCGCAAGCCCTCTTTCTCGGTCAACCGCCCAAGCGAGAACCACGGCCCGCGTTTTGCCGGCTTGCCGATGGGCCATGAATTCACGTCGCTGATCCTTGCGCTGCTGCAGATCGGCGGCTATCCCCCGAAGGTCGAAGAAGCCGTGCTCGAGCAGATTCGCGCTCTCGACGGCGACTTCGAGTTCGAGATCTACGTTTCGCTCACCTGCCACAACTGCCCCGACGTGGTTCAGGCGCTGAACCTGATGGCCATCCAGAACCCGCGCATCCGCACCACGATGATCGAGGGCGGCACCTTCCAGGACGAAGTGAAGGAACGCCAGATCATGGCCGTGCCGACCGTGTTCCTGAACGGCACCGAATTCGGCCAGGGCCGCATGAGCCTTGAAGAAATCCTCGCAAAGATCGACACCAGCGGCGTCGAGCGCGAGGCGAAGAAAATCGCCGCCAAGGACCCGTTCGACGTGCTGATCGTCGGCGGTGGCCCTGCCGGCGCCGCGGCTGCCGTGTATGCGGCGCGCAAGGGCATCCGCACCGGCGTGGCATCGGAGCGCTTCGGCGGCCAGGTGCTCGACACGCTGGGCATCGAGAACTTCATCTCGGTCAAGGAAACCGAAGGACCGAAGTTCGCCCATGCGCTCGAAGAGCACGTGCGCGACTACGACGTCGACATCATGAATCTGCAGCGCGCCAAGGCGCTTGTTCCGGGCAAGGACCTCATCGAGGTGCAGCTCGAGAGCGGCGCTTCGCTCAAGAGCAAGTCGATCATCATCTCGACCGGTGCGCGCTGGCGCAACATCAACGTGCCCGGCGAGCACGAGTTCAAGAACAAGGGCGTGGCTTACTGCCCGCACTGCGACGGCCCGCTGTTCAAGGGCAAGCGCGTCGCGGTCATCGGCGGCGGCAACTCGGGTGTCGAAGCAGCCATCGACCTGGCCGGCATCGTGGGCCATGTCACGCTGATCGAGTTTGACACCGCGCTGCGTGCCGACGCCGTGCTGCAGCGCAAGCTCAAGAGCTTGAGCAACGTCGACGTGTTCACGAACGCGCAGACCACCGAGATCACCGGCGACCAGAAGGTCAACGGCCTGGTCTACAAGGACCGCGCAACGGGCGAGCTGAAGAAGGTCGAGCTCGAAGGTGTGTTCATCCAGATCGGCCTGGTGCCCAATACCGATTGGCTCAAGGGCGTGGTCGAGCTGACGAAGCACGGCGAGATCGTGGTCGACGCCAGGGGGCAGACCTCGGTGCCGGGCGTGTTTGCCGCGGGCGACGTGACCACCGTGCCGTTCAAGCAGATCATCATCGCGGCAGGCGACGGCGCGAAGGCGGCGCTGGGTGCGTTCGATCATTTGATCCGCACGTCGGCACCGGCCTGAGCGACTGAAAACCTGTTGTCCGAGTAGGTTGCAAGTTGTACAAATGAGAATTATTCTCATACAATAGTGGTCAAGGGCATCGCGCCCTTCGCCGCCAGCCAGGTCAATGAGCGCAGCACTTGCGCCGAGGTCCAGCAAGCAGTTCTTCAACTGTTTTCTGGACCTTTTTCGTGGCCTCCCAATTCAACCGACCCTCCCAACGTTTAGCACTTCTACCGTGGCTGATTGCCACCGGCTTCGGCATGGCCGCGCCTGCCTGGTCCCAGCAGCTCGCGGTACTGAATGAAGTGGTGGTGAGCGGCTCGCGTTCGGAGCAGGCCAAGGACGACTTGCCGGTCAGCGCGGAGGTCATCAATCGGGAAGACATCGAGTCCAAGCAGATCAACGACATCCGCGATGCGGTGCGCGATCTGCCCAATGTTTCGGTCAAGCGCTCGCCGGCGCGCTTCGGCCTGGCGCAGGGCAACACGGGCCGCGACGGCAACGCGGGCTTCAACATTCGCGGGCTCGACGGCAACCGGGTGCTGCTGCTGACCGACGGCATCCGCACGCCGCGCAGCTATGTCTTCAGTGCCAACGCCTTCGGCCGCGACTACTTCGACATCAGCCTGGTCGAGCGCATCGAAATCATCAAGGGCCCGGCGTCGGCGCTCTATGGTTCGGACGGCCTGGCCGGCCTGGTCAACTTCGTGACTCGCGAACCCTCGTCTTTCCTGCGCGAGGGCCGCAGCTTCGGCGGAAGCGCAAGCATCGGCTACAGCGGCGACGACAACGGCGTGCGCGGCGGTGTCACGCTTGCCGGCAAGGCGAACGACACGTTGCAGTGGCTCATTTCGGCCAACGCAGGCCGCGCCAGCGAACTCGAGAACATGGGCACGCTCAATGTGCCCAATGTGGACCGCACCACGCCCAACCCGCAGCGCGACAGCAACCGCGCGCTGCTGGCCAAGGCCATTCTCACGCCCAATGCAGACCAGCGGCATTCGTTCACCTTCGAGCACATCGAGAAGACCAGCCGCTACGACTTGCTTTCGGGCATTGCCAAGCCGCCTTATGCGTCCACCTCCGTGGTCGGCCTCAACGCAAAGACCGACCTGGAGCGCGACCGCTTCACCTACGAAGGCCGGCTGCGCCTGAACGCCGCCGTGGCGGACAACCTGCTCGCGGTGGTGAGCTACCAGAAGGCCAAGTCGCGCGAGTTCATCAATGAAGACCGCTTTACCGCTGCCGACCGCACGCGCGACGTGACCTACGACGAGAACACCTGGCAGCTTGGCCTGCAGGCCGACAAGACGCTCCGCATGGGTGATTGGGCGCAGAAGATCACCTACGGATTCGACTACACGCGCACCAACGTCGAGAATCTGCAGACCGGCCTCGTGCCGCCCACCGGCGAGAGCTATCCGCTCAAGCGCTTTCCCGATACGCGCGAAACATCGTCGGCGTTCTACGTGCAGGATGAATTCATCCATGACCGCTGGAGCATCACCCCCGGTGTTCGCTTCGACCGTTTCTCGCTCGACGCGAAGCAGGCGGGCTTCAATGCACAGGCCGTGTCGCTGTCGGGCTCGGCTGTATCGCCCAAGCTGGGCGTGCTGTTCCGCGCCACGCCGCAATGGAGCGTCTACGGCAACTATGCATCCGGCTTCAAGGCGCCCAATGCGTTCCAGGTGAACAACTTCTTCGAGAACGTGATCCAGGGCTACAAGACGATTCCCAACCCGAATCTCAAGCCTGAAAAGAGTCAGAACATCGAACTCGGCGTGCGCGGGCGCACCGGCATCCTGAGCTTCGACGTGGCTGCGTTCACCGGCGACTACAAGAACCTCATCGAGAACGACAAGCTCGTCGGCGGCCGCGGCATTCCGCGCATCGATCCGCTGGTGTACCAGTCGGTCAACGTGGGGCGCGCGCGCATCAGCGGTTTCGAAATCAAGGGCGAGCTCGACTTCACCGAAAACGGCACCGGCTTCTCCGTGCCCTTTGCCTATGGCCAGACGCGCGGCCGCGACCGCACCAACAACCGGCCGCTCAACTCGATCGATCCGCAGAAGTTCAGCGCCGGCCTCAAGTACCAGGCGCCGTCCTGGAGCGTGCGCCTGGACGCAGTGCACCACAGCGCCAAGGAGTGGGAGGACGTCGATCGCAGCGAAGTGACGACCGGCCTGCAGTTCCGCACGCCGCAAGCCACCACGCTGGACATCAGCGCGCAGTGGCGCATCAAGAAGGACCTGCGCCTTAACGCCTCGGTAACCAACCTCACCAACAAGCGCTATTGGATGTGGAGCGATGTGCGCGGGGTGACAACGACCTCGGCCATCCGCGATGCCTACACGCAGCCGGGCCGCAGCTTCAATGTCTCGCTCGTGGCCGACTTCTGAAAACGCCCATGGCAACCCGGCAAATCAAACAACAGGAAACCCGATGACCTTGGAAGAAATTCGCGCCCGCTTCTCTGAACTGCGTGCCAAAGGCATGCGCCACAAGGATGCCGCCGCCGCCATGGGCGTGTCCGAAGGCGCGGCCATTGCCGCGCACGCAGGCACGCACGACAAGGCCTTGCGCGCCACGCGGCTGAAGGGCCCGTGGGCCGAACTGCTGCAGGCACTGGAGCTTTGCGGCCCGGTGCTCGCGCTGACGCGCAACGAGACCACGGTGCACGAGAAAACGGGTGTCTACGAGAAAGTCTCGGGCAGCGACAAGATGGGGCTCGCGTTGGGCGAGGCCATCGACCTGCGCCTTTTCTTCAGCCGCTGGCACGCAGGCTTTGCGGTGAACGAAGCGGCAGCCAATGCCGGCGTGCCGCCTTCTCTGAGCCTGCAGTTCTTCAATGCGCAGGGCGTGGCCGTCCACAAGATCTTCGCGCGGGACGCCACGGACCGCGACGCATTCCAATCGGTCGTCGACACGTACACCGCGCCGGACGGCGTGGTGCTGTTCGAGCCGGCCGAAGACAAGGCCGTGCCGCGCGACGACGGCGCCATCGATGCACGCGGACTCTCCGATGCCTGGCGGGCCATGCAGGACACGCACGAGTTCTTCGGGCTGTTGAACAAGTTCGAGGTCGAGCGCCAGCAGAGCTTTCGCCTGACCGAAGGCGAGTTCACGCAGCGCGCCGAACTGCACGCCGTTCGCGACCTGCTGCTCGAAGCGTCCTTCGACGGCACGCCGATCATGGTGTTCGTGGGCAGCCCCGGCTGCATACAGATCCACAGCGGGCCGGTGTCGCGGATCGAGCCGATGGAAATTGCCAGCAGGGACGGAAACGCCCCGCCCATTCGCTGGCTCAACGTGCTCGACGCCGGCTTCAACCTGCATCTGCGGGAGGACTGCATTCAAAACGTGTGGATCGTCGAAAAGCCCACCAGCGACGGCATCGTCACCTCCGTCGAGGCCTTCGACAAGGACGGTGAGCTGATGGCCATGTTCTTCGGCGCGCGCAAGCCGGGCGTGCCCGAGCGCGAAGAGTGGCGCCGCATCGTGCGGAATCTTCCGCGTTCAACCCGGCCGACCGCGCAACCCGCGTGAACATCGCCAAAGAGACGCATCGTGCTTTGACTGTGATCCGATTTCCAATGAGCGAACTTCACCTTGATCCGACTACTTGCGCCGTACATCGCCGCAAAGCGCTGCGCCTTCTCTCGGCCGCTTCGTTCGGTGCCGCCGCGCTGCCCTTGTTCGCACAGCCGGCAAAGCTTCCGAGGCTGGTAACCGTGAGCGGCGCAATCACCGAGGTGGTCTATGCGCTCGGCGCGGACGGCCAGCTCGTCGGCACCGACACCACCAGCCTTTACCCGGCGGCCGCGCGCAGCACGTCCAAGGTCGGCTACATGCGGCAACTGTCCGCTGAAGGGCTTCTGTCGCTGAAGCCGGATGCGATCATCGCAACCAATGAATCCGGCCCAGCGGTCGTGCTCGACCAGGTTCGCAGCGCCGGCGTCAGGATCGAGATCATCGAAGCCGACCACACCTGGGGCGAGGTGCAGCGCAAGGTCCAGGCCGTGGGCCGCGCGGCCGCCAAGGAGGCGCAGGCGCGCGAACTGCAGGCCAGGCTCGATGCCGAATGGACGCAGGTGCAGCAGCGCGTCAGCGCTGCGAAGGGGCGCAAGCCGAAGGTGCTCTTCGTGCTGTCGCACAGCGCGAGCCCGCAGGTTTCGGGCGAGAAGACGGCGGCGCATTCGGTGATCGGCTTTGCGGGCGGGGTCAATGCGATGAGCGGCTTCCAGGGCTACCGTCCGATGACGGCCGAGGCCATGGCCAGCGCCGCGCCCGACGTCATTCTCACGAGCACGCAGAGCATCGAAGCGCATGGCGGCATCGACAAGTTCTGGCAGCGGCCCGAGCTCGCGCTCACACCGGCTTATAAAAAGCGTGCGCTGATCACGCAGGACGCCTTGCTGCTGCTGGGCTTCGGTCCGCGCTTGCCGGCTGCCATCGGCGAGCTGCACGAGAAATTCCAGGCGGCGCTGGCATGACCCAGCGCCTCGGTTTTGGAACCGTGTTGTGCGGCAGCATGCTGCTGCTCGCGGCGGCCTTTGCGACCGGAGCGGTTTCGGGCGCCTATGCCATCAGTCTTTCGCAGCTCTGGAACGTGCTGGCTTCAGTGGGGCAGGGCAGTGCAGGCAGCCCGTCGCCCGAGCACCTGGTGTTCCTCAACATCCGGCTGCCGCGGCTGATTCTCGGCGTGGCGGCGGGGGCTGGCCTTGGCATGGCGGGCACCTTGATGCAGGGCCTGTTCCGCAATCCGTTGGCAGACCCCGGGCTGATCGGCATCAGCAGCGGGGCGGCGCTGGCGGCGGGCATCACCATCGTGCTCGGCGCCTGGTTCTGGCCCGTGCTGCCGCGCACGCTGGGAAGCTGGACATTGGTGGCCATGGCCTTCGGCGGCGGCTTCATCGTGACCCTGCTGATCTACGGCCTCTCCCGCAGCGAAGGCGGCACGCGCATGGCGCTGATGCTGTTGGCGGGCATTGCCATCAACGCGCTGGCCAGCGCGGGGCTCGGCCTGTTGAGCGTCATGGCCACCGACGAGCAGTTGCGAAGCCTGCAGTTCTGGCTGCTGGGCAGCCTGGGAGGCGCGCGCTGGAGCGCGGTGCTGCTGGTGTGCGCGGCGGTGTTTCTTTCTTGCTGGGCGGCGGCTTCCCTGGCCTCGCCGCTGAACACCATCGCCCTTGGCGAGGCGCAGGCGGCGCTGCTCGGGGTGGATGTCGAGCGCACCAAGCGGCGCGCCGTCGTCATCACGGCGGTGGCCGTGGGGGCGATAACGGCCACGACCGGGATCATCGGCTTCATCGGGCTGATTGCGCCGCATTGGGTGCGCATGCTGGCCGGGCCGGATCACCGCGTGGTGCTGCCGGGCTCGGCCCTCCTGGGCGCCGTGCTGGTGCTTGCCGCCGACACGGTGGCGCGGACCGTGATTGCGCCCGCCGAGTTGCCGTTGGGCGTGCTCACTGCGTTCATCGGCGTGCCTGTGTTCTTGCTGATGCTGCGGCATTTCAGGGGGCGCATATGACGGCTGCCGAGCACAACCCGGCGGCGCGGCTGTCGTGCGCGGAGGTGGAAGTTCGCATCGGCGCCAAGCTGCTGCTGGCAAACGCCTCGGTGAACCTGGCGCCGGGCCGCATGACGGCCATCCTCGGCCCCAACGGCGCGGGCAAGTCGACCCTTCTGTCGGTGCTTTCAGGCCAGCGCGAGCCGACGCGGGGCAGCGTTGTGCTCGACGGCCGGCCGCTCGCGGACCACGGCATGGCGGCGCTGGCGTTGCGCCGCGCGCTGATGCCGCAGGAAAGCGCTGTCGCATTCGACTTCACCGCGCAGGACATCGTCGCGCTCGGGCGCTATCCGCACCGCCGCGCACCGGCGCTCGACGAGGACGACATCATTGCCCAGGCCATGGCGCTGACCGATGTCACGGCCTTGGCTCCCCGCATCCTCAACACCTTGTCGGGTGGCGAAAAAGCCCGGGTTCACATGGCGCGGGCGCTGGCCCAGCTGTGGCATCCGCGCCCGGACGGCGCCACCCGCTGGCTGCTGCTGGACGAGCCCACTGCGGCGCTGGACCTCGCGCACCAGCATTCGGCAATGCGGCTGCTTCGGACCTGGGCGGCGCAGGGAGTGGGTGTGGTCGCCGTGCTGCATGACCTGAACCTCGCGCGCCGGTACGCCGACGAGGTCGTGGTGCTCGGTGCTGCGGAGGGGCTGCGGCAGGGGCCGGCGGCCGAAGTGCTGCAACCCGAGTTGATCGAGGCGGTCTGGGGCATGCCCTGCCAGCCGGTCAGCAGTGCAGACGGGACGCTGCAATACCTGTTTGGCTAGCGGGTGCGCGATGCCGTTGAAGCCGGCGCTTCAGTAAGTCAGCCGCTCGGGCTTCAGTTCCTGCAGGATGGTGGTGGCAATTTCTTCGATCGACTTGGTGGTCGTCGAAAGCCACCGGATGCCGGCCCGGCGCATCATGGCTTCGGCCTCGCTCACCTCGTTGCGGCAGTTCTCAAGGCTGGCGTAGCGCGAATCCGGCCGGCGCTCGTTGCGGATCTGGCTCAGCCGCTCGGGCTGGATGGTCAGCCCGAAGATCTTCTTGCGATGCGGCATCAAGGCCGGCGGCAGCTGGCGGCGCTCGAAATCTTCGGGAATCAGCGGGTAGTTGGCCGCCTTCAGGCCGTGCTGCATCGCCAGATAAAGAGAGGTCGGCGTCTTGCCGCTGCGGCTCACGCCCACCAGGATCACGTCCGCGCCTTCCAGGTCGCGGTTGCTCTGGCCGTCGTCGTGCGCCAGGCTGAAGTCGATGGCCGCGATGCGGGCGTCGTATTCCTTGCTCTTGCTCACATCGCTGAAGCGGCCGATGCGATGGTTCGACTTCACGGCCAGTTCGATTTCCAGCGGCCGCACGAAGGTGCCGAACATGTCGAGCAGCATGCCCTTGCAGCCGGTTTCGATCACCTCCAGCACTTCCATGTTGGCCAGCGTGGTGAAGACGATGGGGCGCACGCCCTCCAGTTCGGCCGTGTGGTTGATCTGGCGCACAGCCTGGTGCGCCTTGTCGACCGTGTCGGTAAAAGGCAGCCGGACATGGCGCGGTTTCATCTCGAACTGCGCGAGCACGGCGTTACCGAAAGTTTCAGCGGTGATGCCGGTGCCGTCTGAAATGAAGAAAACAGTGCGTGTATGCATGGTGTAGCTCTTGCGGCCTTGTCCTGCGGCGCGTGCAATCTCGCCACGCCTACAATCCGGGCCATTATCGGGAATCCGCTTTCCCTTGACCCAATTCTTTCCATGCACGCCGCGCCAGCACCCAAAGCAACGACAACGATCGTGCCGCGCCGCCTGCATGCGGCACCGGTTTCAACTTCTGGAGCTTTCCCATGTCTGCACTTTTCGACGCGACCGCCTTGGTCGTACCGTTTGAAAACCTGAGGATGACTGACGTCGAGTCGGTCGGCGGCAAGAACGCCAGCCTCGGCGAAATGATCTCGCAGCTGCCGCAGGGTGTGCAGGTGCCTACGGGTTTTGCGACCACGGCGCACGCGTTTCGCCAGTTTCTGGCCCACGACGGGCTGGCCGACAAGATCAGCAAGCGGCTCGCAGCGCTGGACACCGAAGACGTGCGGGCGCTGGCCGCGGCCGGCGCTGAAATTCGCGCCATGGTCGAGGCCCAGCCTTTTCCGGCCGATCTGCAGAAAGCCATTACCGACGCATTCGCGAAGCTGAGCGCCGGCAATCCCGCCGCCTCTTTCGCTGTGCGCTCCTCGGCCACCGCCGAAGACCTGCCGGACGCTTCCTTCGCTGGCCAGCAGGAGACCTTCCTCAACGTGGTCGGCATCGAAGACGTGTTGCACAAGATGAAGGAGGTTTTTGCTTCCCTCTACAACGACCGCGCGATCAGCTATCGCGTTCACAAGGGCTTTGCGCACGACGTGGTGGCGCTCTCGGCCGGTGTGCAGCGCATGGTCCGCTCCGACCTTGGCGCGGCCGGCGTGATGTTCACCATCGACACCGAATCGGGCTTCGAAGACGTGGTGTTCATCACCTCGAGCTACGGCCTGGGCGAAACGGTGGTGCAGGGCGCCGTGAACCCCGACGAGTTCTATGTGCACAAGCCCACGCTGCGCGCCGGCAAGCGCGCGGTGATACGCCGTAACCTCGGCTCCAAGCTGATCCAGATGGAGTTCGCGACGCCCGAAGAGAAAAAGGCCACCGGCAAGCTGGTGAAGACCACCGACGTCAAGGCCGAACAGCGCAATCGCTATTCGCTGAGCGACGCCGATGTTGAACTGCTTGCCAAATACGCGCTGGTGATCGAAGAACACTACGGCCGCCCGATGGACATCGAGTGGGGCAAGGACGGCACCGACGGCCAGCTCTACATCCTGCAGGCGCGCCCCGAGACGGTGAAGAGCCAGCAGCAAGGCAAGGCCGAGCAGCGCTACAAACTGCTGGGCAAGGGCGCAGTGCTCGCCGAAGGCCGTGCCATCGGCCAGAAGATCGGCACCGGCCCCGTGCGGCTCGTGCACAACATCAGCGAGATGGACAAGGTGCAGGCCGGCGACGTGCTCGTCACCGACATGACCGACCCCAACTGGGAACCGGTAATGAAGCGCGCCGCCGCCATCGTCACCAACCGCGGCGGGCGCACCTGCCACGCGGCCATCATTGCGCGCGAACTCGGCATTCCGGCCGTGGTGGGCTGCGGCGACGCCACCGACCTGCTGAAGGAAGGCACGCTGGTGACCGTGAGTTGCGCCGAGGGCGACACCGGCTTCATTTACGACGGCCTGCTCGAAACCGAAGTGACCGAAGTGCAGCGCGGCGTGATGCCCGAGATCGACATCAAGATCATGATGAACGTCGGCAATCCGCAGCTGGCCTTCGACTTCGCGCAGCTGCCCAACCATGGCGTGGGCCTGGCGCGGCTCGAGTTCATCATCAACAACAACATCGGCGTGCACCCGAAGGCCATCCTCGACTATCCGAATGTCGACAACGACCTGAAAAAGGCCGTCGAGTCGGTGGCCCGAGGCCACGCCTCGCCGCGCGCCTTCTATGTCGACAAGGTGGCTGAAGGCATTGCGACCATTGCCGCGGCCTTCTGGCCCAAGCAGGTCATCGTGCGCTTGTCGGACTTCAAGTCGAACGAGTACCGCAAGCTGATCGGCGGCAGCCGCTACGAGCCGGAAGAAGAAAACCCGATGCTCGGCTTCCGCGGTGCCGCACGCTACCTGAGCAAGGACTTCGGCGAAGCCTTTGCCATGGAATGCGAGGCGCTCAAGCGCGTTCGCAACGACATGGGCCTCGTCAACGTGCAGATCATGGTGCCCTTCGTGCGAACGCTGGGCCAAGCCGAGCGCGTGACCACGCTGCTTGGCGAGCACGGCCTGAAGCGCGGCGAGAACGAGCTCAAGCTGATCATGATGTGCGAAGTGCCGAGCAATGCAGTTCTGCCCGAGGAGTTCCTGAAGTTCTTCGACGGCTTCTCGATCGGCTCGAACGACCTGACCCAGCTCACGCTCGGCCTGGACCGCGATTCCGGCCTCGAACTGCTGGCCGCCGACTTCGACGAGCGCGACCTCGCCGTCAAGGCCCTGCTGAGCCGCGTCATCAAGGCCTGCAAGGCCGAAGGCAAATACGTGGGTATCTGCGGCCAAGGCCCCAGCGACCACCCGGATTTCGCGCTTTGGCTGGCGGAGCAGGGCATCGAATCGATCTCCCTGAATCCGGATAGCGTCATCGACACCTGGCAGCAACTCGCCAAGCGCTGACGGACAAAAGGGCGGAGTTGTAACCGCCCGATGAGGCGGCCGCGGGAATCCCCATTGGGGAAATTCCCGCTGCCGCAGCGCATAAATGAATCAAAATGTGTTCTTTATGCCAGACTTGTGACACTCACAAGGGCGGCAATCGCTTGCGGGTTGCGCATGGCGAAATTGCCAGGTGCGCAAACCGGCGGTACATCGCGAAAGAAACATCATGATTCTTGTCAAGACAGAAGCCGGACAGCAGGTTTTCAAGGACCGGTCGGTGCCGCTTTCGCCGCGCCAGCGCACGGCGTTCATCCTGTTCGACGGCAAGCGCTCGGTCGATGAGGTGCTGGCTGCGGGGAACGGCATTGCGCGTGAAGAGATCGACCAGATGGTCGAGTTGGGGCTGCTCCAGCCAGCGGCGGGAAGCAAAGCGGCTGCAGCGCCCAAGGCGCCCGAGCCCGCCGCTGCAAGCAAGACGGCGGCAACCGCCGCGCCGCAGCCGTCCGCCGCAAGCAGGGCACCCGAGGCGGCAAAGCCGAAACCGGCCGAACCTGCGCCCGCTGCGGGGCGTAGCCGGCAGCAGCGCTACAAGGATGCCTATCCCATCGCCACACAGTTGACCGGAGCCCTCGGGCTGATGGGCTTCCGGCTCAACCTGCAGGTCGAAGGCACCACGAGCTATGAAGACCTGGTGGCGCTGGCGCCCAAGATTCGCGCCGCGGTGGGCGCCGAGAAGGCGGCCGCCCTCGACAAGGCCTTGAACGACTGAGCGCTGGACCAACGCCGCGCCTATAGTGCTACAATAGCCGGCTTTGCCTTGCCACACTGCGCCCGACGCTGCAGGTGGCTTTTCCTCTTCCACGGAAGAATCCACAAGGAGTGCCATGCGTCACTACGAAATCATTTTGCTGATCCACCCGGATCAGAGCGAACAAGTTCCGGCCATGCTGGAGCGCTACAAGGGCCTGATCACGGCCGGCGGCGGCAAAGTCCACCGCGTTGAAGACTGGGGCCGCCGTCAGCTGGCTTACCAGATCAACAAGCTCAACAAGGCGCACTACCTGTGCGTCAACATTGAAGCCGAACAAGCCGTGATGGGCGAACTCGAACACGCGTTCAAGTTCAACGACGCCGTGCTGCGCCACCTCACCGTCCAGAAGAAGAAGGCCGAAACCGGTCCTTCGTCGATGATGAAGACGGTCGAGCGCGAAGAAGCCCGCAAGGCCCAGCAGGCCGAGTACGCCGCCAACAACAGCTGATAGCGGCGTGACCGCTGCCGCTGCTGCGGCAACCGGGGTCAATCAGCTCCTGCTGACAGCCTCCGTTGCCGAACTCGGAACCTTGCGATACACGCCCGCCGGCCTTCCCGCCATCGACCTGAAGCTCGAACACGAGTCGACGCTTCAGGAGGCAGGAAAAGCCAGGCAGGTGAAAACGGCCCTCAAGGCCGTTGCGTTCGGCGCCATCGCCGAACGGCTCGCAACGCAGTCGATGGGTAGTCTCTGGTGTTTTCAGGGATTTCTCGCGACACCGGGCAACGGCAAGCATCCGGTCCTGCACATTCAGGATTTTCAGCAAAATTAATTTTCGACAAGAGGTCCCCAAATGGCCACGTTCAAGAAATTCAACAAAGACAAGCGCCCGAAGCGCAACACCCAGTCGCTGCTGTTCAAGCGCAAGCGCTTCTGCCGCTTCACCGTCGCTGGCGTCGAAGAAATCGACTACAAGGACATCGACACGCTGCGTGACTTCATCAGCGAAAACGGCAAGATCATCCCCGCACGCCTGACCGGCACGCGCGCGATCTACCAGCGCCAGCTCAACACCGCGATCAAGCGCGCACGCTTCCTCGCGATGGTGCCGTACAGCGACCAGCACCGCGTCTAAGGAGCAAGCACCATGCAAATCATTCTTCTGGACAAGGTTGTCAACGTCGGCGGCCTGGGCGATATCGTCAAGGTCAAGGACGGCTACGCACGCAACTTCCTGATTCCGTCGGGCCGCGCCCGCCGCGCCACCGCTGCCAACAAGGCCGAATTCGAAGCCAAGCGCGCCGAACTCGAAAAGGCTGCGGCCGCCAAGTTGGCTGAATCGCAAGCTCAGGGCGAAAAGCTCGGCGGCACGACCATCAAGCTGACCCAAAAGGCTGGCGTTGACGGTCGTCTGTTCGGCTCGGTCACCAACGGCGACATCGCCGAAGAGCTCGGCAAGCAAGGCTACAAGGTTGCCAAGTCGCAAGTGCGCCTGCCCAACGGCCCGATCAAGGTCGTCGGCGACAGCACCGTGAGCGTTGCGCTGCACACCGACGTGGTGGTCGACATCACCGTGACGGTCTACGGCGAAACCGCCTGATCGTCATTGCGGCGCCTTGTGCGCTGCCGCAAAAGCCGCCTCCGGGCGGCTTTTGTTTTTGTGCCTCTGAGTTTTCCACTCCGTTGCACCGGAAGATCACCGTTTATTCACAACCTTGTCCACACGCGCAGCGCCGCGCGCGGCTTAGCATGCAGGGTTGCAAGGGAAGTCCATGTCCGCCGTTTTCTCCTATGCCGACAATGACCCGTCGGCCGATCGCCAAGTCGCCAAACTCCGCATTCCGCCTCACTCGATCGAGGCCGAGTCGAGCGTGCTTGGCGGCCTGCTGCTCGATAACGGCGCATGGGACCGCATGGGCGACCTGCTGGTCGACGGCGACTTCTACCGCCACGAACACAAGCTCATTTACGCGGCCATCGGCGGGCTGATCAATGCCAGCAAGCCGGCCGACGTCATCACGGTCTACGAGCAGCTGCAAGGCCTGGGCAAGGCCGAGGAAATCGGCGGACTGGTTTACCTGAACTCGCTCGCGCAGTATGTGCCGAGTGCCAGCAACATTCGCCGCTACGCGGAGATCGTGCGCGAGCGGTCCATCTTGCGAAAGCTGGTATCCGCCAGCGACGAGATTGCGACCAACGCCTTCAACACGCAGGGCAAGTCGGTCGACAAGATCCTGGACGAGGCCGAGCAGAAGATCTTCAACATCGGCGAAGAAGGCACGCGGATGAAGCAGGGCTTCCAGAGCATGGATGCCCTGGTGGTCGAACTGCTCGACCGCGTGACCGAGATGGCCGAGAACCCGAACGACATCACGGGCGTGCGCACGGGCTTCTACGAGTTCGACAAGATGACTTCGGGCCTGCAGCCGGGCGACATGATCGTGCTGGCCGCGCGTCCCTCCATGGGCAAGACCTCGCTGGCCATCAACATCGCCGAGCACGTGGCATTGAACGAGGGCTTGCCCGTCGCGGTCTTCTCGATGGAAATGGGTGCCTCGCAGCTGGCGGTGCGTATCGTCGGCTCGATCGGTCGCATCGACCAGGGGCACCTGCGCACCGGCAAGCTCAGCGACGAAGAGTGGCCGCGCCTGACCGAAGCCATCGAGAAGCTGCGCAACGTGTCGCTGCACATCGACGAGACGCCGGGCCTCTCTACCAGCGAACTGCGGGCCAATGCACGCCGGCTTGCGCGGCAGTACGGGCGCCTCGGCCTGATCGTGGTCGATTACCTGCAGCTCATGTCGACCAGCATGAGCGGCGATGAGAACCGCGCGACGGCGGTGGGCGAAATCTCCCGCGGCCTGAAGATGCTCGCCAAGGAACTCAAGTGCCCGGTGATCGCGCTGTCGCAGTTGAGCCGCGGCGTTGAAAGCCGTACCGACAAGCGCCCCATGATGAGCGACTTGCGCGAATCCGGCGCCATCGAGCAGGACGCGGACATCATCATGTTCATCTACCGCGACGACTACTACGACAAGAACAGCAAGGAGCCGGGCGTGGCCGAAGTGATCATCAGCAAGCACCGGAACGGTCCCACGGGTACCGTCAAGCTGGCCTTCCTGAAGCCGCTTACCAAGTTCGAGAACCTTGCCAGCTACGGCAGCAGCGACGACTACTGACGCGGCGGACTTGTTGCGGCTGCCGCTGTTTCTTCAGCTTTGCATTCGGCCGCAGCCCGCGCCTTCAGCTGGCGCATCATGTCGGCCAGCGTCTTGCCCGCTTCGTCGCGAAATCGCTCCGGCAGCACATCGACCGCATCCATGCGGTCGAGCCGAAAGCCTCGAAAGTCGCTGCGCAATTCGCACCAGGTCGAAAGCGTCCAGACCTTGCCCCAGTAGAAACAGCCGAGCGGGCGCACGGTGCGTTCGCTGGCATCGCCCGATACATCGCGATAGCTGAGGCGCAGCTTCTGGTGCGCTTCCACGGCCTCGCGCAAGATCTGCAGCCTGGCTCGGATGGTGTCGTCCAGGCCCAGCGCGGGCGCATAGAGCGCCAGCGCCTCAGCCGACACGCGTGCCGCCGCCGGCAGCACCGAAAGAATCTTGCCCAGCCCCGTTTCGATGTTGCGCGCCAGCACCGGATCGACCCAGCTCTGCGCCAGCCGCGCCGCAGCCACGAGGGCGGACGCTTCTTCCTGGCTGAACATCAGCGGCGGCAGCTCGAAGCCCGCGCCCAGCCTGTAGCCCACCCCCGCTTCGCCTTCGATGGGCACGCCCTGGTGCTGCAGATCGGCGACGTCGCGGTACACGGTGCGTTCCGACACTTCCAGGCGCTGCGCCAGGAAGGCGGCCGTGGTGAGCCGGCGGCCGCGGATGATCTGCACGAGCTGGAACAGGCGGTCGGCGCGGCGCATCAGTGTCCGAGCCAGTTTCTTTGCGAAGTCTTCGCGTTCGGCAGGTAGGGGTGGCCGGCGAGCCTGTCGCGCCAGCTCTTCTTGGTGCTCATGAAATTCCGATGTGGATCGCCACTTTGTCAGGTCCGTCGTACGCTTCGAAATCGCTGCGGTAGCGGCGCGTGATTGTGGGGTTTGCTTCGAAATACTGCCAGATGCGCTGCCAGGTATCGATCACCATGTGCGGCATTTCGCCTTGGCCTGAAAAGACGAGGTAGTCGCCGGCTTCAATGGCAACCGCCCCGGTTCCGCCCGAGACGGCCACGCCCACGGTCACGTCGAACGCGCCATGGGCGTCGGACTCATAGCCGGAGTACACACCGAAGATGCGGGCGTCTTGCGTGCGGTGAGGGGTCGAGCGGTAGGTCTCTTCCCCGAAGAAGCGATTCCACAATGGGCCGATGCAGGCCTTGGCAGGGTCGTTCTCTTCGCTGTTGGTGGTGCGGGCTGTGAGCCCCGCGACCTGAAAATCGCCATGATGCTGGCGGACCGGTTCCATCTGATTCTTCTCCTGCATGAATGATGTCTTGATGTTGTTGGGGCCGTGGTTCGAAGCTCTGCGGCTCGTCGATCAGGCAAGGGCGTGGAGCCCGACTTCGTTGCCCTCGGTGTCGCGCAGATGGGCGATGAAACCCATGCCCTCGGGCAGTGCCGATTTGGGCGCCACGATCTGGCCGCCGGCTGCCTCGACGCGGGCAAGTACCGCATCGATGCTCGGCATGCAATCGAGGTAGATGCGAATGCCGCTACCCGCGTGCGCGCTGGGGTTGGCGTTGGCTCCGGCCTGCAAGGCACCGCCCGTGGCCGGATTGTCGTAGGGAAAGACGGCGAGCGTTTCACCGCCGAACTCCTGCCGGCGCAGCGCGCGGCCAAGAACGGTTTCGTAGAAGGCTTGGGCGCGGTCGATGTCGGCGACCGGAATCTCGAACCAGCTGATGGCGTTTTGCATGAAGTGCTCTCTTTCGTTTGTGCGTTGAAGGACCTCGATGGTGCGGACAGGCTCCTGACAACGTCGTGTCAGGAGGCTGTCACCACGGACGAAAAAAGGCCCGCGATGCTCCGAGGAGCATCGCGGGCCGTTGCTTGGCGCCGGTCGCGGGAAAGCGGCTTAGAGCACGTCGCTCGCGAAGTCGGCCAGCCGCGAACGCTCGCCGCGCGCCAGCGTGATGTGCCCGCCGTGCGGCCAGCCCTTGAACTTGTCGACCGCGAAGGTCAGGCCCGAAGAGCCTTCCGTCAGGTACGGCGTATCGATCTGCGCGAGGTTGCCCATGCAGATGATCTTGGTGCCCGGGCCGGCCCGGGTGATCAGCGTCTTCATCTGCTTGGGCGTGAGGTTCTGCGCTTCGTCGATGATCACGTACTTGTTCAGGAAGGTGCGGCCGCGCATGAAGTTCATGCTCTTGACCTTGATGCGGCTGCGAATCAGCTCGTTGGTGGCCGCGCGGCCCCATTCGCCGGCGCCGCCGCCATCGCCCTTGGCCAGGAACTCGAGGTTGTCATCGAGCGCGCCCATCCAGGGGCCCATTTTTTCTTCTTCGGTGCCGGGCAGGAAGCCGATGTCCTCGCCCACGCTCACCGTGGCGCGGGTCATGATGATCTCGGTGTAGCGGCGGTCGTCGAGCACCTGCGTCAGGCCCGAGGCCAACGCCATCAGCGTCTTGCCGGTGCCTGCAGTGCCGGTGAGGGTGACGAAGTCGACCTCCGGGTCCATCAGCAGGTTCATCGCGAAGTTCTGCTCTCGGTTGCGCGTGTTCACGCCCCACACCGCGTTCTTGCCCGAGCTGTAGTCCTTCAGCGTCTTGAACACCGCGGTCTTGTCGCGGATTTCGGTCACGCGCGCATACATGCTCGGCTCGCCGGGCGCCTCGAAGTACACGAACTGGTTGATGTACAGGTTGGGCACCAGCGGACCGCTGATGCGGTAGAAGGTGCTGCTGCCGCTTTGCCAGCTCTCGACGGTCTTGCTTTGGCGCGTCCAGAAGTCGGCCGGCAGCGCGAGCGAGCCTGCGTAGAGCAGGTCGCCGTCTTCCAGTGTCTTGTCGTTCTGGTAGTCGTCGGCGGCCAGCCCGAGTGCGCGCGCCTTGACGCGCATGTTGATGTCCTTCGACACCAGCACCACCTCTTGCTTCGGACGGCCGGGCTGGTCCTTGGCGTACTGGTCGCGCAAGGCCTGGACCACGCCGAGGATCTGGTTGTCCGCCTTGCCCTGGGGCAGGCTGACCGGCAGCGAATAGTCGAGCGGCGCGGTCTGGAAGAACAGCTTGCCGCCGGCCTCGCGGTGGCCCGTGGTGTCGAGTTTCAGGCCCTTGGCAATGTCGGCGTCCTGCGCCGCAGCCAGCGCGTCGAGCGTGCGGCTGGTCTGGCGGCCGTTGCGGGCGACTTCCGTGGTGCCCTTCTTGTGCCCGTCCAGTTCCTCGAGCACGATCATCGGCAGGAAGATGTCGTGTTCCTCGAAGCGGAACAGGCACATCGGGTCGTGCAGGAGCACGTTCGTATCGAGTACGAACAGCTTGGCCGGTCCATTCGATTTGGCGCGCTTGGTGCGGGTCGGGGTTTGCGGCACTGCAACTTGCGCCGGCGTCGGCACGTAGGCCGCCGGCGGTGCTTCGGGCTCGCTGCGGGCAGCCGGCCGCTGCTCCCGGTTTCGGTCCTGGCTGCGCTCCTGGTTGCGGGAAGAGGCGGTTTTCGACCTGCCACGGCTCGCAGGGGCGGCCTCCGCGCCGCCGCCTACCGCTTCGGCGGCGTTGCGGTCGAACAATTCCAAAGGCTGGGAGCCGCTCGTCGAGGCGGAGTCGGCGCGCGATTCGCCCGAGCGGCGCGATCCTTTGTGCGAGGAGCGGGCGGGTGCATCGTGCGCATCCGGCGAGAGCAATGCGGCGCGTTTCGTGGGGGCGGGAGGCAGTGGCATGTGTCAGGTCGCTCGCAGGAGTTGGAAACCAGAAAACGAAAAAGCCGCCTGTAGACCAAGGCGGCTTTGTTCGGGGGATGCGGTCGTGGAGCTCAACGGCATGAGGCCATTATGCACACCGGCGGTGACGCGTCTCGTGCTCTTTGCACCGTTCGTTGGGCATTCCCCACGAAGCAATGCAAAAGCGCACAGAAGGCGCTTCTTGTAACCGTCAGGCGGCCTTCTTGAGCGCCTTGACGGCCTTGAGCACGTCGTCGACATGGCCGGGGACCTTGAGGCCGCGCCATTCGGCCTTCAGGATGCCGTCGGCGCCGATGAGGAAGGTGCTGCGCTCGATGCCCTTGACCTTCTTGCCGTACATGATCTTGTTCTTGACCACGCCGAACATGTGGCACATTTTTTCTTCGGTGTCGGCAATGAGTTCGAACGGGAGTTCGAGCTTGGCCTTGAACTCGTCGTGCGACTTCATGTTGTCGCGGGACACGCCGAACACGGTGGCGCCGGCTTTTTCGAAGTCCTTGTAGCGGTCGCGGAACTGCATGGCTTCGGTCGTGCAACCCGGAGTGTTATCTTTCGGGTAAAAATACATGACCAGCACGTGGCCGAGGTGCGAGGTATTCGAAACTTTCAAGCCGCCCGTGGCGTTGGCGTCGAATTCAGGAATGGGTTTGTTGACAACGATCGCCATGAAACTTGTTTTCTCCGTTGGTTTCCATTGAATCGAGCTCTTTAGTGCAGACTCGATGAATGGAGGATTGGTCGTTGCTAACTGAGGGCAGCTGGCCTGTTCGCAACCCGGTATTTTACCCCGAAAAGCTCCCCCTCAGCCATCCTGGGGCGGTTCGACCAGCAGGGCGGCAATCACATGGCGGCCTTCGCCGGCCAGGATGTTGTAGGTACGGCAGGCGGCGGGCGTGTCCATGGTCTCCACGCCGGTGCGCTTTGCCATGAGCGGTTGCAGCCAGGCGGCCTGCGGAAAGCGGATGCGCGATCCGCTTCCAAAAATGATCAATTCCGCGCCAAGCGAGGCCAGCTGGGCGAAATGCTCGGGCCCGAGCTGCTCGAAGCGGGTGCAGTTCCATTCGAAGCGCTCGCCCCGGGAGCCGACCACCACGCTGCCTTCGACCTTCTCGTTGTTGATCGCAACCCACCCGGGGCCGTGAGCGGTGAGGGACTGGGCGTCGGATTTGTCGGGCTGGAGCTTCATCGGGGCACTGGGAACTGTGGTCAAATTATAGGTTTTCCCCAGTGACACGAGGCCTCCAAGGGCCTTTCGACATCGAGTAACCCGCGCCCGGGAGGGCCCTTTGAAGCAGTTCAAGAAATCGGCCAAGCTGGCCAATGTGCTCTACGACATCCGCGGCCCCATCATGGACGCCGCGAAGCAGATGGAGGAAGAGGGCCAGAAGATCATCAAGCTCAACATCGGCAACCTGGCCGTGTTCGGTTTCGATGCGCCCGAGGAAGTGCAGCAGGACATGATCCGCAACCTGCCGGCCTCGGCGGGCTATTCGGACAGCAAGGGCATCTTTGCGGCGCGCAAGGCCGTGATGCACGAAACGCAAAAGCAGGGCATTGCCGGCGTCACGCTCGACGACATCTACCTGGGCAACGGTGCCAGCGAACTGATTGCCATGGCCACCAACGCGCTGCTGAACGACGGCGACGAAATGCTGCTGCCGGCGCCCGACTACCCCCTGTGGACGGCCGCATCGAGCCTTTCGGGCGGCACGCCGGTGCACTACCTGTGCGACGAGGCCAACGGCTGGATGCCCGACCTGGACGACATCCGCGCCAAGATCACGCCCCGCACCAAGGGCATCGTGGTCATCAACCCCAACAACCCCACGGGTGCGCTCTATTCCGACGAATTGCTCAAGAGCATCGTGGCCATTGCGCGCGAACACGACCTGGTGATCTTCGCGGACGAGGTCTACGACAAGGTGCTGTACGACCACGTCAAGCACACCGCGATCGCGAGCCTTTCGACCGACGTGCTCACGCTCACCTTCAATTCGCTTTCCAAGAGCTACCGTTCCTGCGGCTATCGCGCGGGCTGGCTCGTGGTCTCGGGCGACAAGAAGCGCGCGCAAGACTACATCGAGGGCCTGAACATGCTCTCGAACATGCGTCTTTGCGCCAACGTGCCCGGCCAATGGGCCATCCAGACGGCGCTTGGCGGCTACCAGAGCATCAACGACCTGGTGGGCGACGGCGGCCGCCTGCGGCGCCAGCGCGACCTGGCCTACGAGCTGATCACGGCCATTCCAGGCGTGAGCTGCGTCAAGCCCAGCGCCGCGCTCTACATGTTTCCCAAGCTCGATCCGAAGATCTATCCCATCGAGGACGACCGGCAGTTCTTTCTTGAGCTGCTGAGAGAAACCAAGGTCATGCTGGTGCAGGGCACGGGCTTCAACTGGGCCACGCCGGACCACTTCCGCATCGTGTTCCTGCCTCACGAGGACGACCTGCGCGAAGCGATTCACCGCATTGCCAAGTTCCTGGAGCTGTATCGCCTGCGCAGCAAGACCGACTGACACGAACCCTTAACGCGAATCTCCAATGAAACCCATTCAAGTAGGCCTGCTCGGTGCAGGCACGGTCGGTAGCGGCACCTTCAAGGTGCTGCTGCGCAATCAGGAAGAAATCAAGCGACGTGCGGGCCGGGGCATCGAGATCACGATGGTGGCCGACCTCGACCAGGCGCGTGCGCGCGAAGTGGCGGGCGAGGGCGTGCGTGTCGTCGCCGACGCGCGCGACGTCATCGCCAACCCTGACATCGACATCGTCATCGAACTGATTGGCGGCTACGGCGTTGCGAAGCAACTGGTGCTCGAGGCCATTGCGGCCGGCAAGCACGTGGTCACGGCCAACAAGGCGCTGCTCGCCGTGCACGGCACCGAGATTTTCGCAGCCGCGCACGCCAAGGGCGTGATGGTGGCTTTCGAGGCCGCGGTGGCCGGCGGCATTCCGATCATCAAGGCGCTGCGCGAAGGCCTCACGGCCAACAGCATCCAGTGGCTGGCCGGCATCATCAACGGCACCACCAACTTCATCCTTTCCGAGATGCGAGACAAGGGGCTGGATTTCGCCACTGTGCTCAAGGAGGCGCAGCGCCTGGGCTACGCCGAAGCCGACCCCACCTTCGACATCGAGGGCGTCGACGCCGGCCACAAGGTCACGTTGATGAGCGCCATCGCGTTCGGCATTCCGGTGCAGTTCGACAAGGCGCACATCGAAGGCATCACCAAGCTTGCCGCGCAAGACATCAAGTACGCCGAACAGCTCGGCTACCGCATCAAGCTGCTCGGCATCACTAAACGCACGGCGCAGGGCGTCGAGCTGCGCGTGCACCCGTCGCTGGTGCCGTCCAAGCGGCTGCTTGCGAACGTGGAAGGTGCGATGAACGCGGTGGTGGTGCATGGCGATGCCGTCGGCACCACGCTGTACTACGGCAAGGGCGCGGGCAGCGAGCCGACCGCCAGCGCGGTGATTGCCGACTTGGTGGACATCACGCGCCTGCACACGGCTGACGCCGCGCATCGCGTGCCGCACCTGGCCTTCCACCCCGACGCCATGAGCGACCTGAAGGTGCTGCCGATGGCCGAGGTGGTTACCAGCTACTACCTGCGCCTGCGCGTGGCCGACCAGGCCGGCGTGCTTGCCAAGGTCACGGGCCTGCTTGCCACCGCCGGCATCAGCATCGACGCGGTGCTGCAGCGCGAAGCCGACGAAGTGGGCGGCGAGGGCTCCACGCAAACCGACCTGATCATCCTCACGCACGACGCGCGCGAAGGCACGGTAAACGACGTGCTCGCCGAACTGCAGGCCCTGCCCACGGTGCTGCAGCCGATCGTGCGTATCCGCAAGGAAGAGCTGTCCTGAGGGCGGCGCAAGAGAACCATCGTGAACTACCTGAGCACCCGCGGGCACCCCGACCGCAAGCGTTTCTGCGAAATCCTGCTTGAGGGCCTTGCGCCGGACGGCGGGCTCTACCTGCCAGAGCACTATCCGCAAGTCGACACCGCCACGCTCGCGAAATGGCGCGACCTGCCCTACGCGGAACTGGCGTTCGAGATTCTCTCGCTCTACATCGACGACATTCCGCCGGCCGACCTGAAAGCCATCTGCGCCAAGACCTACACGCCCGAAGTGTTCGGCAGCGAAGAAATCGTGCCGTTGCGCGAGTTGGAAGACGGCGTGTACCTCGAAGCCCTGTCCAACGGCCCCACGCTGGCCTTCAAGGACATGGCGATGCAGTTGCTGGGCAACCTGTTCGAATACGAACTGGCCCGCCGCGGTGCGGAGCTCAACATTCTTGGCGCCACCAGCGGCGACACCGGCAGCGCGGCCGAGTACGCCATGCGAGGCAAAAAGGGCGTGCGGGTCTTCATGACCTCGCCGGACGGCCGCATGAGCCCCTTCCAGCAGGCGCAGATGTTCAGCCTGCAGGACGAGAACATCCACAACATCGCCATCACCGGCGTGTTCGACGACTGCCAGGACATCGTCAAGGCGGTGTCCAACGACCTGGGCTTCAAGCGCAAGTACCGCATCGGCACGGTCAACTCGATCAACTGGGCGCGCCTGCTCGCGCAGGTCGTCTACTACTTTGCCGGCTACTTCCAGGCCACGGCGGGCAACGACAAGCCGGTGAGCTTCACCGTGCCGTCGGGCAACTTCGGCAACGTGTGCGCAGGCCACGTGGCGCGCATGATGGGCCTGCCCATCCACACGCTGGTGGTTGCCACCAACGAGAACGACGTGCTCGACGAGTTCTTCCGTACCGGCATCTACCGCGTGCGCGCGGCGGCCGACACGCACGAAACCTCGAGCCCTTCGATGGACATCAGCAAGGCCAGCAACTTCGAGCGCTTCGTGTTCGACCTGGTGGGCCGCGATGCCGCCAAGCTTCGTTCGCTGTTCGTCGACCATCTGGGGAGCCAGGCGCGCTTCGACCTGAGCGGCGAACCCGCATTCAAGCAAGCCGCGGAACGCTTCGGCTTCAAGAGCAGCCGCAGCACGCACGCCGACCGCCTCGCGACCATTCGCGACACCGAGAAGCGCTTTGCCACGCTGGTCGATCCGCACACGGCCGACGGCCTCAAGGCCGCTCGCGAGCACCTTACCCCCGGCGTGCCGATGGTGGTGCTCGAGACCGCGCTGCCGATCAAGTTTGCCGCCACACTGGTAGAAGCACTCGGCCATGAGCCCGCGCGTCCGGCCAGGTTCGAAGGCATCGAGGCGCTGCCCAAGCGCGTGGTCAAGCTTCCGGCCGATGTGGAGGCCGTGAAGGCCTACATCGCCCAGAACTGCGACTGATCTTCGCCATTTGCCGCAATGGCTGTCCCGCATCCGCGCATTCGCATTCGGCTGTTGCCCAGGTAGCAGCCACAGGAACTCGTCATGAAGGTGATCGGCTTTTCCGGGTACTCGGGTTCGGGCAAGACCACGCTGGTCGAGCGCCTGATTCCGGTACTCAAGCTCCATGGGCAGCGCGTGTCGGTGGTCAAGCATGCGCACCACAAGTTCGACATCGACCATCCCGGCAAGGACACCTACCGCCACCGCGAGGCGGGTGCTTTCGAGGTGGTGGTGGCATCGGACAAGCGGCTGGCGCTGATCCGCGAATTCGAGCAGCCCGCGCAGCTCACGGTTCACGACCTCATTGCAGAGCTTCACGACGGCGTCGACTGGGTGCTGGTCGAGGGCTTCAAGCACAGCGACCTGCTCAAGATCGAAGTCTGGCGCGCCCCCGACCCGGGCCAGCCGCCGCGGCCTTCGAAGTACATCGACGATGCCTTCGTGACCGCCATTGCCACCAACGCACCCGAAGGACTGCCGGCGCCTACCAACCTGCCCATGTTCGACCTCGACGACATCGAGGGCATCGCGCAGTGGCTGATCGACAGCGGAAGCCGCTTCGAATACAACCCCGAACATCATGGCTGACACCGCTCCTCACTCGCGCCCGCCGCTGATGGCGCTCGACGAAGCGCTGGCAACCCTGCTCGGCAAGGCGCAGCCGGTGCTGCCCGCCGAAAGCGTTGCCACCTTCGATGCGGACGGCCGGGTGCTCGCGCAAGACCTAGTCTCCGCGCTCACCGTGCCGCCCCGGGACAACAGTTCGATGGACGGCTATGCGGTGCGCGTGGCCGACTGCGCCGCGCTGGGCGCCTTGCTTCAGGTCGCGCAGCGCATTCCCGCCGGAACCGTGGGCACGCCGCTGGCGGCCGGCACGGCCGCACGCATCTTCACCGGCGCGCAGATTCCTGAAGGCGCCGATGCGGTCGTCATGCAGGAAGACACGCAGGCCGTGCCGCAGGAAGGCGGGCTTGGCGCGGTGCGCATCCAGATCGCTCCCACTGCCGGCCAATGGATTCGCAGGGCCGGAGAAGACGTGGCCTCCGGCGACGTCGTGCTGCGCAAGGGCGAGCGCCTGACACCCGCGGCACTGGGCCTTGCCGCAAGCATCGGCTTCGACCGGCTCCAGGTGGCGCGGCGTCCGCGCGTGGCGCTGCTGTCCACCGGCGACGAACTGGTGATGCCCGGCGAAG
The DNA here is from genome assembly GCF_037204085.1 of Variovorax sp. CCNWLW235. Taxonomy (NCBI): domain Bacteria; kingdom Pseudomonadati; phylum Pseudomonadota; class Betaproteobacteria; order Burkholderiales; family Comamonadaceae; genus Variovorax; species Variovorax sp. CCNWLW235. The sequence continues at coordinate 88,777 of NZ_JBBCBW010000018.1, forward strand.
TCGCGCCCGCGGCCATGAAGCCCGGCGCGATCTACAACTCCAACCGCTTTTTCATGCGAGCCTTGCTGCATCGGCTGGGCTGCGAGGTGAACGACCTGGGCATCGTGCCCGACAAGCGCGAAGCCACCATCGAGGCGCTGCGCGGCGCCGCCGAGGGCAGCGACCTGATCATCACCACGGGCGGCGTGTCCGTGGGAGAAGAAGACCACATCAAGGCGGCGGTGCAGGCGCTTGGCGAATTGCAGCTGTGGTCGCTCTCGATGAAGCCCGGCAAGCCTTTCGCCTACGGATCGATCCCCAGGGCGGGAGGCGATGCGAAGGGCCGCTGCCACGTAACCGGGCTGCCCGGCAACCCCGTTTCCAGCTTCCTGACTTTTCTGCTGCTCGTGCGGCCCTTTTTGCTGACGCTGCAGGGCGCCACGCGCGTGGCGCCAGAGCCCGTGCCGATGCGCGCCGACTTCGACTGGCCGCGCGCCGACAAGCGCCGCGAGTTTCTGCGCGCGCGGCGCAACGCGGCCGGCGGACTCGACCTGTTCGCCAACCAGAGCTCCGGCGTGCTGACGTCGATGGTGTGGGGCGACGGCGTCATCGACAACCCGCCCAGCCAGTCCTTCAAGGCCGGCGACACGGTGAAGTTCATTCCCTTGGCCTCGCTGCTGGCCTGAAGCGCATTTCCGACATGAAGGTCCAGATCCGTTATTTCGCCTCCGTGCGCGAGGCGCTTTCCACCGGCGGCGAAACTGTCGAGACCGGTGCCGGCACGCTGGCCGCCCTGCGCGACGAACTCATTGCCCGCGGCGGGCCATACGCCACGGCCCTTGCACGCGGCAAGGCGGTGCGCATGGCGCTCGACCAGGTCATGAGCGACGAGGCGGCCTCGTTGCGCGACGGCGCCGAAGTCGCCTTCTTCCCGCCCGTTACAGGCGGCTGAGCCGGGCGTTCAGTTCCACCAGACGGTCGCGCAAAGCACTGGACGCGCGGGTCATCGGCGAACGCAATTCGTCGCTCATCGATCCGTCGTGCGCCAGCAGCGCCTTGAGCGGCGCCGGGTTCGGTTCGGCAAACAGCATCTCTATCAACGGCTGCAGCGGCTGCCATTCGGCGCGCGCTTCCGCAAGCCGGTTCTCGGCCAAGAGGCGCAGCACCTCCACAAAGCGCCGTGTCTGCACATGGCCGCTCGCCGCGATGGCACCGACGCCGCCTTCGGCCACGGTACTGAAGATGTGGTGGTCATCGCCGGACAGCACCTGGAGCCTGCCGTCCGCAATCACGGCCCGGGTCTTGGCCGTGTCGCCGCCGCAGTCTTTGATGCCGCGGATGCGCGGGTGCTCCGCCAGCGCCAGCAGCGTTTCGCGCGCAATGATCGCGCCGGTGCGGTAGGGAATGTCGTAGACCAGCACCGGTACGGCGCTGGCGTCGGCAATGGCGCGGAACCATTCAATGAGGCCCGCCTGCGAGGGCCGGATGTAATGCGGCGCAGGCACCTGCAGCCCCGCCAGCGGCCGTTCGGCGAGCCGCCGTACCCAGTCCGTCATCTTGCCCAGGTGGTAGCCCGACAGGCCCATGATGATCGGCAGCCCGCCGGCGGCAGCTTGCACCGTGTCGAGCGCGGCCAGCTGTTCCGCTTCATCGAGCGCGGCGGCTTCGCCCGTCGAGGCGCAGACCACGAAGCCGGTCACGCCGTCATCGGCGAGCCGGCGTGTCAGCGCCGAGAGCGCGGCGTGGTCGACGGCGCCGCCGCGAAACGGCGTGACAAGAGGAATCCAGAGGCCCGAGAAATCAGGACTGGCGGAGAGGTGTGTTGATTGCGGCACGCAGGCTTCCTTCGAGGAATCGACCGATGGAAAAGAACCGTCGTTCGATGCGCGCGCAACCCAATGGGGGCCAAGGCCTTTGCAGGTTCCGTCGCTCATCCGACGACGGAACCGCAGCTCCGGTCAGACGAGCTTTGGTTTTTTGGCTTTGCTGCCCTGGCGCGCACGGCTGCTTTCGAAGTGCGAAAGCACCGTGAAGAGCGTGGCGTGGCAGGGCATTGCCGAAGTCTAGCGCGGTGCCACAATCCCGGCATGAGCGATGCACGCGTTTCGATCCAGACAGCCGATTTCGACCTGGGACAGGAGGTTGCCGCGTTGCGTGCCGGCGACAAACGCGTGGGTGCGGTGTGCAGCTTTGTCGGAACGGTGAGGGATCGCAACGACGGCAGCACCATCGCGTCGATGGAGCTGGAGCACTATCCCGGCATGACCGAGAAGGCCATCGAGGCGATGATCGACGAGGCACACAAGCGTTTCGATATCTTGGGTGCACGCGTGATCCACCGCGTGGGCCTGCTGCAGCCGCTCGACCAGATCATGATGGTGGCGGTGGTGTCGGCCCACCGCGGTCAGAGCTTCGAGGCTTGCGAGTTTCTGATGGACTATCTGAAGACGCAGGCGCCGTTCTGGAAAAAAGAGCAGACGCCTGAAGGCGCGCGATGGGTGGATGCGCGCGTCAGCGACGATGCGGCGCTGGCGCGGTGGGGCATTGATGTCGGCAATGCGTGAATCGCGCGGCTTTCACCGAGGCTCGACTAGAACATAGTCGCCAAAGCGCTGCCGGTCCTTCTTGCCCACTTTGGCGCACAGGCGGCCATCGCACAGTGTGACATCTGCCTGGTTGTAAGCCTTGAGCAGGTCGGCGGACACTTGATTGGTACGAATCTCCTCGTAGTAGTGCCAGGACAACCAGCCCCCGCCAGCCAGAAGAAGCACGAGACTGCCCAGTGTGATGCCGGCAACTTTCCAGATCAGTTGCCTGTGCAGCGTTTCAGCGCGCTGCAGTTGGGAGGTGAGTGCGTTCGACGCTTGCTGCAACCTTTCGCCCGCCTCGCGCAAGCGCTGTTCATAGGCGGCTACCGGCCGCTCGATTCCTGATCGGACGCCGCCCATCACCTCGTCGGGAATGCGGCGAAAGTGCTCGTCGGCCGACTGCCGCACCACAGCCGGCATCTGTTGCGCGAGTTGGCGCAACTGTCCGCTGGCGTGCTCGCAGCGACGGTCGAACTGCTCGACAAGTGCCGCAATCTTGCTGACCAAAACCATGCTTTTTTCTTCGTTCATTTCTTCCCCTTTTTCGCTCCGTCCCGACCCGTTCAATGGCGATCTACTGGGTGTTACATGCGCATGACCGGGCCACTGACCTGCGCGGCCTGCTGCAGTTGGGCTTGATGCTGTGCGGCCAATTGCTCCTGTTGGTCTATGGTGGCAACGGCTTCGGCGCGCAGCTCGCGTCCGGGTGGTAGATCGGCCAAGGTCTGGGTCATCTTGCGGAAGGAAGCGTCATCGCCTGACTGCGCGGCGGCAAGCATGCGGTCGAGATAGGCGGAGAAGTCCGCTGTGGGCGAGAGTTCCTGCTGCGCCTGTGGTTTGCCGGACGGCTGAACAGACTCCGGATCGCGCGGATCGCCAGCGTTTGTCCCAAACGTTCCCGTCGCGCCGGGAACCACCGGCACATGCTGATGGCTGTTGGGCACGCCGGCCGGCGTGTTGGTGTGATCGAAATGACGCGGTGCCGGCGGCAACTGGCTGGTGTCGTTGTAAGGCTGCGGCGTGCCGGGGTTTTTTCCGATGGTGATGCCGTTCCGCTCCATCAAGTCTTCGCGCAGGCCCAGGCGAGACATATCGACATGCATGTTCGGCGCATGGCCGTTGATGGGCTGGGCGTAGGAGCGCTCCGTATCGATGGCGCGCCCCACCGCATGGGCGCCGTAGTAGTTGCGGTAGTCGGAGTCGCCGTGAAAGCCGATGCCGGTGGTTTGATTGGCAGGTATGCCGGGTGTGCCCTTGGGCGGCTTGTCGAAGTAATACTGCCCCGCCGCGGCAATGTTGGCGGGGGTCTGCGACAGGGTGGCGTCGGGGTTGAAGGTCACGCCGGGGTGAGGTTGGGCTGATTTAGTAGTTCGGTTGAATTCGACGAAATCGAGAACCCTTTGAGTCTGCCATTGCAATTTCAGCATGTCGTCGAGCCCTGCCGTGGGCTTGATCTTCTGCTGCTGACTCAGCAGCGCATTCCATCCCGCAATCTGCGCACTGGCCTCATCCTCGCGCGACGCGTGGGTCAGTTTGCCGATGGGGGCTGTGTAGTCGTGCGCGAGGCTGTTGCTTTGGGCGATCTGCCAAGTCTCGGTGTTGAAGGACTGACTGGCTGCAGTCATGGCGGCATGGTTGAAGGCATGTTGGACTTCATGGCCCAGCACAAAGGTCATGTCCGCTGAATTGAACGGGGATGAAAGACTCGTTGGCGGCAGGCTCATCGTCTTTGTGTTGCCGTCGTAGGTGCCACCGGCCACCGTTCCGCTGAGCGGCACAAAGTACTGCAAGGGTGCTGCTTGTCCAGGCCCCGGCGGCGTGACCGCCTTCTTGATCTCTTGCGCCAGCGCTGGTGAGCCGTTGATGGTTGACTGCAGGTTGTTCACCATCTCCTGCGTAATCGGACGACAGAGCTTGTTGACAGGGTCGTCGTAGTCGCTGTGCGCAAAGCGCAAGGACATGTCCTGCAAGCGCAGCGTTGCGATCAAGTCTGCACTGAAAACTGCGCCGGTAGGAGCAAAACTGCTGGCCGGTAAGGTGACAACGCCGGAAGTCTTGTCATAGGTGCCCACCAGATTCGATTGGGCACCGACCTGCGACGGGGCAAAGCCCTTGAGATGGCCTGCGGCGGCGTTCTGATTCAGATGTTCCAGCAACCGGGCATCGCTGGCGACGGTGGCACGCAGTTGTGCTTCCTGCGCGGGAGTGACGCCGGGTTGGGCGGCGAACTGGGCAAGGGCCGCTTGCAGCTGGGAATTGGGGTTAGCCATCGCTTATTCCTTGCCGTATCGGCTGACTCCGATGGATTCAACACAGGCGTGATGCAGCTTTCCGTCAGGGGCATCTGCTTCGCGTCGGCGGAGAATCTGGACCTTGATGTTTTTTCGTGTAAAAAAATAAACCGGCAGGCGTCTAAATTGCGGTGGTGGCTCCTCAAGTCGTCCCGTTCGTTCATTGCGGCGCGGATAAGGATGTAAGGCGTCGTATTGGGCCAAGTCCTCCCGTTCCTGGAAACCCATGCTCCTTAGCGCCGTTACATAGGCGTCGTAGTCCATAGCGCAGACTGGAGTCATGTCTGCTGATTCGTTCTCGTTGAGGAACTGATAAGAAGCGTTCTTCGAATTTTGCAATTCGGGATCGTCATAGTACGAAAGGACGTAGTACCAACCCGATCCCGGTAGATTCATGTCAAAGATGTGACTACTGGTCTTGGGCACAGGGTACATGGGCAATCGTGTTGCTTCTCGAATCCGCTCCAATGACAACTCGTCGAAAGACTTTAGGCTGTCGATCAGCTTGAGCATTCGCCAGCCGACCTCTTCGGGCGTAAGGTCGGGGTTTTCATCCAGCGTGCGATGACGGTAGGCCTCTGCGAAATTGTTCATGGAGGGCGCCTGCTTGACTTCGGGGGGCGGAGCGGGGGCTTGGGCATAGGCGCTCAAAGCCAGCGTTGCAAGCATCGGCAATATGAGCTTGCGGGCAATCATCGGGATGCGTCCTGGGTCAGGCGCGATCCACGCGGACTGGGCTGCGAACTGAGCCAACGCCGTTTTTGCAGTTGGGGATTGAGGGTGGTCATGACCCATTGTGTTGGCCGAAATAGTCAATGCCGTACTGCCGCCCCGACTGCGGCAAATGAACCGTGAAAGAATGCAGATCTACAGCTGGCGCGTAAGCCATCCGGAGCGTGTGCTATCTCCGGTACTTGCTCCAGCTACAGAACTTCACGGCGAGCGGCTGTCGCGACGCCTACGTCGGGGCTGGCGCGCTGAGGCATCACGGCCAGCAATGCTGGATTCTCTTTTCCCTCTCCATTGGGGAGAGGGCAGGGTGAGGGCGGCAGCCCTGGTGGAGCACTGCGCCTCATCGGCGGCACATGCCCTCACCCCAACCCTCTCCCAGAGGGAGAGGGAGCAAGAGCGGTCAAAGAGGCTTGAACCCACTCGACTGAATGATCCGCTCCCATGTCTGCGTATAGCTGCGCACGCGGCCTGCAAACTGGCCTTGCGGCTCATACGCCACGGTGAGCCCCATCGTGGTCAGCTTCTGCTTCACATCGGGCATGGCCAGCACCTTCTGCAGCGCCTCGCCGTATTTGTCGATGACCGGCTGCGGCGTGCCCACGGGCGCGAAGATGCCGTAGTAAGGCAGGTCTTCCAGGTTCGAGAAGCCCAGTTCGGTGAAGGTGGGCACGTTCGGCAGCACGGCCTGGCGCTTGGCGCCGATGGAGGCCACGATGCGCACCTTGCCCGCCTTGTGGTTCTCGATGAAGTCGGGCACCGAGGCAATGCCCGCTGTGATCTGGTTGCCCAGCATGTCCGCCGTCATGGGCGCGCTGCCGCGGTAGGGCGCGGGCTGCACGTCGATCTTGTATTTTTCCGAGATCATCTTCACCAGGAACTCGGGAATCGAGGCCGGTGCCGGGATGCCGATGGTCTCCTTGCCGCCGCGCTGGGTGCGAATCCACTTCACGTACTCGTCAATGCTCTTGGCCGGCGTGCCGCCCGACACTGCGAGCACGTTGGCGAAAGTGGCGAAGCCGGCCACGGGCACGAAGTCGGTCGACGGGTTGAAGCCCGGGTTCTTCACCACCTGCGGCAGGATGGAAATCGAGTGGTCGTGCGAAAGGAACAGCGTATGGCCGTCGGCCGGGGCCGCCTTGAGCGCCTGGGCTGCAATCTGCCCGCCCGCGCCGGCGCGGTTCTCAACCACCACCGGCACGCCCAATACGTCCTTGAGTTTTTCGCCCAGCGTGCGTGCAATGGCGTCCGTGCCCGCGCCGGCCGGAAAGCCGACCAGGATGCGGACGGGCGTGCCTTGCGCCTGCGCAACGCCTGCGAGGCCCAGGGCCGCTACAAACAGACCGACGCCGAGCGCCCGGCGAACCGGATGAGGGCGCAGCATTGAAAAAACCATGATCGACTCCATTCGAAAAATGACGAGGCACAGTGCAATAGCCGTGCCCGATGCGCCGGACATCTTGAATCGCGCCCGAACAGTCCTATTTTGAGTGCAGGAATACCACCATGCGACAAGACAAACTCACCACCAAGTTCCAGGAAGCGCTGAGCGACGCCCAGACGCTCGCGCTCGGCAACGACAACGCCTATATCGAACCGGCCCACCTGCTGGTCGCCATGCTGCGCCAGGAAGACGGCCCGCGCGCCTTGCTGGAGCGCGCCGGCGTCAACGTGCAGGGCCTGGCGGGTGCGGCCGAGGCCGCCATCAAGAAGCTGCCGCAGGTGCAGGGCCATGACATCGTGCAGGTCGGCCCCGAGCTCGGCAAGCTGCTGCAGGCCACCGAGAAAGAAGCCATCAAGCGCAACGACCAGTTCATTGCGGGCGAACTCTTCCTCCTGGCCGTGGCCGACAGCAAATCCGACATCGGCCGGATCGCGAAGGAAAACGGCCTGAGCCGCAAGTCGCTCGAATCGGCCATCGACGCCGTGCGCGGCGGGCAGGGCGTGAACAGCGCCGATGCCGAAGGCCAGCGCGAAGCCCTCAAGAAATACTGCCTCGACCTGACCGAGCGTGCCCGGCTGGGCAAGCTCGACCCGGTCATTGGCCGCGACGAGGAAATCCGCCGCGCCATCCAGGTGCTGCAGCGCCGCACCAAGAACAACCCGGTGCTCATCGGTGAGCCCGGCGTAGGCAAGACCGCCATCGTCGAGGGCCTGGCGCAGCGCATCGTCGCGGGCGAGGTGCCCGAGTCGCTCAAGGGCAAGCGGGTGCTGTCGCTCGACATGGCCGCGCTGCTGGCCGGCGCCAAGTTCCGCGGCGAGTTCGAAGAGCGGCTGAAGACGGTGCTGAACGAATTGGCCAAGGACGAAGGCCAGACCATCGTCTTCATCGACGAGCTGCACACCATGGTCGGCGCCGGCAAGGCCGAAGGCGCCATGGATGCCGGCAACATGCTCAAGCCGGCGCTCGCGCGCGGCGAGCTGCATTGCGTGGGTGCCACCACGCTCGACGAATACCGCAAGTACATCGAGAAGGACGCCGCGCTGGAGCGCCGTTTCCAGAAGATCATCGTGGGCGAGCCGAGCGTCGAAGCCACCATCGCCATCCTGCGCGGCCTGCAGGAAAAGTACGAAGTGCACCACGGCGTGCAGATCACCGACCCGGCCATCGTGGCCGCTGCGGAGCTGAGCGACCGCTACATCACCGACCGCTTCCTGCCCGACAAGGCCATCGACCTGATCGACGAGGCCGCGGCCAAGATCAAGATCGAGATGGACTCCAAGCCCGAGGTGATGGACCGTCTCGATCGTCGCCTGATCCAGCTGCAGATCGAGCGCGAAGCCGTGCGCCGCGAAAAAGACGAGGCCTCGCAGAAGCGCTTCGGCCTGATCGAGGACGAGATTGCGCGCCTGCAGAAGGAGATTGCCGACTACGACGAGATCTGGCAGGCCGAGAAGGCGCAGGCGCAAGGCAGCGCGAAGATCCGCGAAGACATCGACAAGATCAAGTTCGAAATCGAAGAGTGGAAGCGCAAGGGCGACTTCAACAAGCTCGCCGAGCTGCAATACGGCCAGCTGCCGGCGCTCGAAAAGCGCCTGCACGAAGCCGAGGAAAGCGAAGCGAACAAGGGCAAGTCGAGCGCGCCCACGCTGCTGCGCACGCAGGTCGGGTCGGAAGAAATTGCCGAGGTCGTGGCGCGCGCCACCGGCATTCCGGTCGCCAAGCTGATGCAGGGCGAACGCGACAAGCTGCTCGTGATGGAAGACAAGCTGCACGAACGCGTGGTGGGGCAGGACGAAGCCATTGGCGCGGTGGCCAATGCCATCCGGCGCTCGCGCTCGGGCTTGAGTGATCCGAACCGCCCGACCGGTTCGTTCCTGTTCCTCGGCCCGACGGGCGTGGGCAAGACCGAGCTGTGCAAGGCGCTTGCGGGCTTCCTGTTCGACAGCGAAGACCACCTGATCCGCATCGACATGAGTGAGTTCATGGAGAAGCACTCGGTCGCCCGCCTGATCGGCGCGCCGCCGGGCTACGTGGGCTATGAAGAGGGCGGTTACCTCACGGAGGCCGTGCGCCGCAAGCCCTACAGCGTGGTGCTGCTCGACGAGGTCGAAAAGGCGCACCCCGATGTGTTCAACGTGCTGCTGCAGGTGCTCGACGACGGCCGCCTGACCGACGGCCAGGGCCGCACGGTGGACTTCAAGAACACCGTAATCGTGATGACGAGCAACATCGGCTCGCCCATCATCCAGTCGATGGTGGGCCAGCCGGCCGAGGAGATCAAGGAAGCGGTGTGGGATGAGCTGAAGAACTACTTCCGCCCCGAGTTCCTGAACCGCATCGACGAGACGGTCGTGTTCCACGCGCTCGACGCGAAGAACATCGAATCGATTGCCGCGATCCAGCTCAAGGTGCTGCAGTCGCGGCTCGCCAAGATGGACCTGGCGCTCGAGGTTTCGCCCGCGGCGCTGGCCGAGATTGCCAAGGTCGGTTTCGACCCGGTGTTCGGCGCTCGTCCGCTGAAGCGCGCCATCCAGCAGCGCATCGAGAACCCGCTCTCGAAGCTGCTGCTCGACGGCAGCTTCGGGCCGAAGGACACGATCGAAGTCAATACCGACCCGATCCGGAACCCTGGCCATTTTTCGTTTACGAAGGCCGGGGAACCATCGGAGGCCGTTGCGGCCTAAAGTCGGATGATGAACTTCATTTTTCGCGTCATTCTTCTGCTCCTGGGGTTGGTTTTCGCGGCCAGCCTGGCGGTGGCGGTCACGCTGCTGGCTGCCGTGTGGGGCGTGCGCTACGCCTGGGGCCGGATCACGGGCAAGCCCGTGACGCCCTGGGTGGCCTCAATGGGCGGGCGCTTCAACCCGCGCTCGGGCTTCGAGCGTTTTCGCAATGCGGCACAGCCGCCGGAGCCGACCGCTTCGGACGTTACCAATGCGCGCGCGCGCGGCGAATCGGGGCGCAGCCCGCTGTCGCTGCGTCCGGCCGGCGACGTGACCGACGTGCGGGCCCGGCCTGCTCGCGGCGAGTAAGCCGTCCGGCACCGATCAGGCGCGGTACAGCGCCTCGATTTCTTCCGCGTAAGCCTTGTAGATGCTGGAGCGCCGCACCTTCATGGTTGCGGTGACTTCGCCGTCGTCGTGGTCCAACTCTTTTGTGAGCAGGTGAAAACGCCGGATCTGCGATACCTGCGCGAGCTTGTCGTTGCCGCGTGAAACTTCCGATTCGATGAGCGCGCGCACGCGCGGCTCTTCCACCAGCGAGCGGAAATGCGTGAACGGAATGCGCTCCGCCTCGGCCCACTTGCCCACCGTTTCGTAGTCGATCTGCAGCAGTGCGCCGACGAACTTGCGTCCGTCCGCCACCACGATGCATTCCTTGATGAAGGGGCTGCCCTTCATGGTGTTCTCGATTTCCGAGGGCGTGAGGTTCTTGCCGCCGGCCGTGATCATGATGTCCTTGAGCCGGTCGACGATGCGCAGTTGGCCGTCTTCTTGCCGCACCACGTCGCCCGTGTACAGCCAGCCGTCGCGTATGGAAGCGGCGGTGGCCTCGGGGTTCTTGTAGTAGCCCTCGAACACCATGTCGCCGCGCACCAGCAACTCGCCCGCTTCGCCAATGCGGTGTTCGGTGCCCAGCGTGGGCACGCCGACGGTGCCTATCTTCACGGCATCGCGGCAATGGCCCGCGATCATGCCGGTCGATTCGGTGAGCCCGTACACCTCCACCAGCGGCACGCCCAGCGTGCGAAAGAAGCGCACCACGTCGGGCGGAATCGGCGCCGCGCCGGTGAGCGCAATGCGCGCGCGCCGCAGGCCGATGAAGTTCTGCAGCGCGCGCAGCACCGTCCAGTAGTGCAGTGCGAAGCGGCCGCGCTCGGCCACGGTCCATGTGTTGCGCGGCTTTTCGGCCAACGGCGCGCAGGCGGCAATCGCACGGTTGAACAGCGCACGCTGCAGCCGGCCGGCCTCCTGCATCTTGATGCTGATGCCGGCGTGCAGCTTTTCCCAGATGCGCGGCACGCCCAGGAACATGGTGGGAGCGACTTCGCGCAGGTCTTCCTGCACGGTGCGGATCGATTCGCCGAAGTTCACCTGCGAGCCCAGGTACAGCGGCACAAAGGCCGTGAGCATCTGCTCGGCCACGTGGCACAGCGGCAGGTACGACAGGTGCGTGGTGTCGCCGTCCAGCGCCAGCCGCTCGACGATGCCGGGCACCACGCCGCGTATGTTGCGGTACGAGATCATTGCGCCCTTGGGCTTGCCGGTGGAGCCCGAGGTGTAGATCATCAAGCCGATGTCGGCCAGCGTCTGGCGCGCGAGCGCGGCGTCGACGAGTGCGGTGCCGTCGCGCGCCTCTGCCTCCGCGCCGGCCTGCTCTACTTCCGCGAAGGTCGAGACAAGCGCACGCACCTCGGGCGGGTAGCTCGCCAGGCCCTTGGTCTCGATCACCACGATCCTGCGCAGGCGCGGCAACTGGTCGATGGCGTCCAGCACCTTGTCGGTCTGCTCCTGGTCCTCGCAGACGATCACTTCGATGTCCGCATGCGCGACCACGTAGGCCACCTCGTTGCTCGGGCTGGTTGGGTACACGCCGACGGTGACCGCACCGGTCAGCCCCGCGCCCATCTGCGCGATGAGCCATTCGACCCGGTTCTCCGAGATCACACCGAGGTGGCCGCCCGGCGCAAGGCCCATCGCATGCAACCCAAGGCCGAAGTGCGTGGCGCGCCGCAGGTAGCCGCGCCAGTCCAGCGGATGCCAGATGCCAAAGTCCTTCTGCCGGATTGCGATGCGGTGGGGCCGCAAGCGCGCCTGCTCGCGCAGCATCTGCGGCAATGTCAGCGAGGGAAGCGCAGCATCGGTCATGAGAGCCAGCGCTTGCGGCGCTTGTAGTGCTTGAGCGCGCGGAAGCTGCGCGATTCGCCGCTGCCGCCCACGCCCAGGTAGAACTCGCGCACATCGGGGTCGGCAGCCAGACGCTCGGCGCTGCCGTCGATCACCACCTTGCCGCTTTCCATGATGTAGCCCGTGTGCGCAATGGCCAGCGCCACGCTCGCGTTCTGCTCGACCAGCAGCATCGAGGTGCCGCGCTCTGCATTGATGCGCGCGATGATCGTGAAGATGTCCTCCACCAGCTTGGGCGAAAGGCCGAGCGAGGGTTCGTCGAGCAGGATGAGCTTCGGTTGCGCGACCAGCGCGCGGCCGATGGCCAGCATCTGCTGCTCGCCGCCGGAAAGGTAGCCTGCCAGGCCCTTGCGGCGTTCGTGCAGGCGAGGGAAATAGGCATATACGTCGTCGAAGTTGCGTGGGGTTGCGGTGCCTGTGCGGCCCGTCAGCGCATAGGTCGCCGCCACGAGGTTTTCCTCGACGGTAAGGTCCTCGAAAACGCGCCGGCCTTCCATCACATGGCTGAGGCCGCGCCGCACGAGTTGCTGCGGCGCCAGCTGTGCGGTGGGTGCACCGTCGAACACGATGCGGCCCGCTTCCACCTCGCCGTCCTCCAGCGCCAGCAGCCCCGACACTGCTTTCAGCGTGGTCGACTTTCCTGCGCCGTTGCTGCCCAGTAGCGCCACGATCTGTCCGCGTGGCACGGCGAGCGACAGCCCGCGCAGCACCTGCACGACCTTGTTGTAGACCACCTCGATGTTGTTGACCTCCAAGACAAGGTCAGCTCTTTCGAAGGCGGGCGCAGCCGCGGACAGGTTCATGGTTCAGTTCAGCGAGATCCAGTCCGAGGCCGCCACCATCTTCTGCGCCTTCATGTCGGCCTTGTAGACGCGGCCCACCGGAATCGAGTTGCCCTTGATGGTGATCGGTGTGCCGATGATCCCGCCGGTGTCGAAGTCCTTGATGGTGTTGAGCGAGGCTTTCAGGTTCTTGCCGTCCAGCGGCTTGCCCGCATCCAGCGTGCGCTTGGCAGCCTCGGTGAACAGCATGGCCGTGAGAAAGCCCTGCGTGTAGGCCGTGCTCTGGTACTCGGGGCGCAGCGCACGGATCTTGTCGAGCATCGGCGCCTTGGCCGAGGTGTCATAGTAGTAGCGGTACGGCATCACGCCCATGAAGCCGTCGGCGCCTTCGCCCATCTTCATGACGGTCGAGCTGTCCATGGTCCAGAAGGTGCCCATCCATTTGCTCGTCATGCCCATCTGCTTGCCCTGCTGGATGAACTCGGGAATCGGCGCGAGGATGTAGCCGTGGAAGATGGTGTAGTCAGGCGCGGCGCGGCGCAGCTTGATGACTTCGGTCGACACGTCGACGCTGCCCGGCGGGGTCATGAGCTTGACCGGCACCGTAAGGCCCAGCTTCTTGGCGGCCGCCTCGCTGGCCTCGATCGGGTCGCGGCCAAACTCGGAGTCGGAGTACACGAAGGCCACTTTGGCACCCGGCTTCTCCTTGGCGATGTGGCGCAGCAGGATGCCGATCTGTTCGGTGTAGTCGGGCCCGACCAGGAACTGGTTGGGGTACTTGGCGGAGTCGTTCAGCTCGGTTGCAAACGATGCGCCGGCCATCAGGATCTGGCCATTGCGGTCGAGCTCGGGGTTGATGGTCTTGGAGAAGCCGGTCGAGTCGCCGTAATACAGGTTGACCTTGTTCTGGCTCGTGATCTTCTTGAAGGCCGCCACCGACACGTCGACCTTGTAGCCCGTGTCTTCGGGCACGTAGCGCAGCTTGCGGCCCTTGATGCCGCCCGCGTCGTTGACGATCTTCACGTAGTCGGCAATGCCGGCATTGATGCCGACGCCCGCGAAGGCGAAGACGCCGGTCATCGGAATCGAGCCGCCGATGACGATGTCTTCGTTGCCCTGCGCGCTGGCGGCAAACGGAACGGCGGCTGCGAGGCCGGCGGCAATCAGCAATGCGCGGCGGTTTGGGAAAAGCTTCGGTGTCTTGGGCATGTGTGTCTCCTGCGGTCTAGTTACGGAAGGGCCATAGATGAAAGAAGCGGCGGATGCGCCGCCACACTTCTGCGAGCCCATGCGGCTCGAACACCAGAAATCCGACGATGAGCAACCCGAACACGACGGTGCGCACGGGTGAGAGAAACACGGTCATCTCGACACCGCCCGGCAGCAGGTCGACCACCAGCTTGAGCAGCTCGGGCACCATGGTCATGAACACCGCGCCGAAGATCCCGCCGAGGATCGTGCCCATGCCGCCGACGATGATGGCGGCCAGGAAGAAGATCGACATCAGGAGCGGAAAGCTCTCGGGCGTGACCACTCGGAAGAAGTAGGCCCACAGCCCGCCGGCCACGCCGGCATAGAACGACGAAAGCCCGAACGACAGCAGCTTGTAGCGCAGCAGTGGAATGCCGAGCACCTCGGCCGAGATGTCGCGGTCGCGGATGGCGATGAAGGCGCGGCCCATGCGGGTGCGAAACAGATTGGCTGCGCCCAGCACCATGAGCACCATCACAGGCACGATCACCCAGTAGAGGCGGAACGACGTGTCCAGCGGCAGCCCGAAGAACTGCGCCGGCGGCAGCGAGAGACCCGAAGTTCCGCCCGTGAGCTTGAGGTTGGCGAACAGAAAGTGCGCAATGAACGACGCGGCAATGGTTGCGATGGCCAGGTACAGGCCCTTCACGCGCAGCGAGGGAAGGCCCACGACCAGCCCGCCGAGCATGGCGACGATGCCGCCTGCGACGATGTTCAGCACGAAGGGCGTGCCTAGCCGTGTCTGCATGATGGCGACGGTGTAGGCGCCCAGGCCCATGAACGCCGCTTGGCCGAGGCTCACCAGCCCGGTGTAGCCGGTGAGGATATTGAGGCCCGTGGCGCTTGCCACGTTGATTGCGACAAGGCAGGCGAGATAGAGCCAGTAGTCACTGGCCATGAACGGGAACAGCACCAGCAGGGCTGCGCCGATTGCCAGCCATGCCTTCTGGGTGCGCGAGTCGAAGAGCGCCGCGTCGGCTGTGTAGCTTTGCTTGAGGGTGCCTATGCGCATCGGTTTTCCCTCTGCTTGCGGGTTTTGCTCTGCTGTTCGGGGTGCGTGCAAAGGCCACCGGGTACTCCCCTCCGCGAATGTCCCCCGCCTTCGGCTCCTCCTTTATTTCGCTGCGGGGAGCACCCGATGCCCTGTGCACCGAGACACGCTGCTGGTGCACCGCTGATCAACCAATGCTCTGTGCAACGCGCCCGCTGGCGGGGTGCCTTGCGCAGCGAAATAAAGGAGGAGGCCGCAGGCCGGGGGACATTCGCGGAGAAAGGTACCCCGTCGGCGGGTGCGCACCCCAAACAGCAAGCCCTAACCACGTTCCAGCGTGCTAAAGAGAGAGCCATCTCAAAGCCTCTCGATCTCATGCGTGCCGAACAGCCCGTACGGCCGCACCATCAGCACGAGCACCAGCACGATGAAGGTTGCGAGAAGCTTGTACTCGCCGCCGAGATACGAGCCTGCGAGCGCCTCCACCAATCCGATGAACAGGCCGCCGACCAACGCGCCCAGCACGCTGTCGAGCCCGCCTACGATCACCACCACCAGCACCGACAACCCGAACACGCCCATCGACGAGGAGATGCCGCCGATGGCGCCGACGATGATGCCGGCCACTGCGGCGATCATGGCGGAGGCCACCCACGCGAGCGAGAACACGCGGGGTACATTGATGCCCATCGAGTACGCCGCGGCCTGGTCGGAAGCCGTGGCCCGCAGCGCCACGCCGCCGCGCCAGAAGCGGAACAGCAGCAGCACCAGCCCGATCAGCACCACGGCAATCAGTGCGCCATAGGCAATCTTGGGAGCGAGGAAAGCGTCGCCGATCATCACCGGCGCGTTGGGCAGGAACTCCGGGAGCCGGCGCTGGTCGGCGGTCCAGATGATCTCCACCAGACCCACCAGGATGGACGCGAGCCCGACCGTGACCATGAACACCGAAATCGGCGGCTCGCCCAGGAGCGGCCGGATCATGGTGCGTTCGATCACTGCGCCCAGCAGCCCGGTGCCGATCACCGAGCCCAGCACCGCGAGCCAGATCGGCAGCGAGAAGCTCGCGGCGAAAGCAAAGAACAGGTACGCGCCGATCATCAGCATCTCGCCGATGGCGATGTTGACCACGCGCGTGGCCTTGTAGACCAGCACGAAGGCCAGCGCGGCCAATGCATAGAGGCCGCCGCCCGCGATGCCGGTGAGCGCGATTTCGAAGAGGTAGGCCCAATCCATCATGCGGCCGCCTGTGCCATGGGCTCGCCGCGCAGCTTGCGCCGCAGTTCGCCGACATCGCCCGCGCCCAGGTAGGCGCGAATCACTTCGGGGTCGGCCTGCACCTGCGCCGGCGTGCCCTGCGCGATGACCTGGCCGAAGTTGAGCACCACCACGTGGTCCGACAGGTCCATCACCATGCCCATGTCGTGCTCGACCATCAGCACCGTGATGCCCCACTCGCGCCGCACGTCGAGGATGAAGCGCGCCATGTCTTCCGTCTCTTCGCGGTTCATGCCGGCCACCGGCTCGTCGAGCATCAGCACCTTGGGCTGCATTGCCAGTGCGCGCGCCATTTCCACGCGCTTTTGCAAGCCATAGGGCAGGGCGGCCACGGAGGCGTGGCGGATGTGATCGATCTCGAGGAAGTCGATGATCCGTTCTTCCACGTCGCGGCGCAGCTCGGCCTCTTCGCGCCGCGCGCGGCCCAGGTAGAAGAGGGCGTCGAACACGTTGGTCTTCAGGTGTGCATGCCGGCCGAGCTTGATGTTGTCGAGCACCGTCATGCCGCGGAAGAGCGCAATGTTCTGGAAGCTGCGCGCCAGCCCGAGCGCCGCCCGCTTGGGTGCGGGCAGGCGGGTGATGTCCTCGCCCTCGAACAGCACGCGGCCCTGCGCGGGCTTGTAGAAGCCCGATATGGTGTTGAAGAGCGATGTCTTGCCTGCGCCATTGGGGCCGATCACCGCGGTGATCGAGCCCGCGGCCGCGCCGAAGCCCACGTTCGTCAGCGCCTTCACGCCGCCGAACGAAAGCGTCAACGCCTCTACCTGCAGCACGGTGGAGGCAGAGGCGGGAGAGGCGTCCCGTGAGGGCTCGTCAGGCATGGCTCGCAGCGTTGGGGATAGGGTCAGGGTTTGTGTCCAGGGCAGAAAAGCTACTGGCCCGTAAAATTCCTACTGGCGGGTAATGTCACAGTTCGCCGCATCGCGCGGCATCAGGACTTTCCCCGCCCGCACAAACCCCATGCCCCGCCCAGCCCTCATCGCATCCTCCATGGCTTCTCCCTGGGAGCCCGCGGACAAGCGCGCGCAGCAGCGCGAGCTCAAACGCAACGCCGTGCTGCAGACGGCCGCGCAGCTCTTCAACGAGCGCGGCTTCCATGCCACCTCGCTCGACGACATTGCCGAGCGGCTCAACGTCAGCAAGCCCACCGTCTACTACTACGTCGAAAGCAAAGACCAGATCCTGCTGGAGTGCGTGAAGATTGCGCTCGACCTCATGCAGGCCGGCATCGACGAGGTGCGCGCCGCGGGCGGCAGCGCCATCGACCAGCTCAAGGCCTGCATGCGCATCTACTCGAGCGTGGTGACGCAGGACTTCGGCATGTGCGTGATCCGCATCGGCGAAGACCCGCTGCCAGATCCGCTGAAAAAGGAGCTGCGCGGCCTCAAGGCCGGCATCGACGGGCAGTTTCGCCGCCTCATCGCCGAAGGCGTGGACGAGGGCTCGCTCGCGCCCTGCGACCCGAAGATGGCAGCCTTCATGCTGGCTGGCGCGCTCAGCTGGATCGGCCGCTGGTACCGCCCCGACGGCGACCTCACGCCCGACCAGATTGCCGACCAGGGCATCGAACTGCTGTTGAATGGCGTACTGCATCGCCCGGCCGCCGGCGCGCGCCGAAAGACCGCTGCGGTAAAGGCCCGGTGAGCGGCTGCCCAAACGAATCTTTTCCAATCCAGGAGACCCACCCCATGACCCAACGCGACATCTTCGTGGTCGGCACCGCCCGCACCGCCATCGGCACCTTCGGCGGTTCGCTGAAGGACGTGCCCAACACCCAGCTGGCCACCACCGCCGTCAAGGCCGCCATCGAGCGCAGCGGCGTCGCGGCCGATGCCATCGGGCACGTGGTGATGGGCAATGTGATTCCCACCGACGTGAAGGACGCCTACCTGAGCCGCGTGGCGGCCATCGACGCGGGCTGCCCCATCGAGACGCCGGCCTTCAACGTCAACCGCCTTTGCGGCTCGGGCCTGCAGGCCATCGTGTCGGCGGCGCAGGCCATTGCGCTGGGCGACTGCGACATCGCTATCGGCGGCGGCTCGGAATCGATGAGCCGCGGGCCGTACTTCGACACCTCTGCCCGCTACGGCGCGCGCATGGGCGACGCGGTGCTGGTCGACTACATGCTTGGCATCCTGCATGACCCGTGGGAGAAGATCCACATGGGCATTACCGCCGAGAACGTGGCGGCGCGCTACGGCATCACGCGCGAGCAGATGGACGAGCTGGCCGTGGCCAGCCAGCAGCGCGCCGCCGCCGCCATTGCCGCGGGCCGCTTCAAAGAGCAGATCGTTCCGGTGGAGGTGAAAACACGCAAGGGCGTTACGCTGTTCGACACCGATGAGCATGTGCGCGCCGACACCAGCGTCGATACCCTCTCGAAAATGAAGCCCGCCTTCAAGAAGGACGGCCTCGTGACTGCCGGCAATGCCTCCGGCATCAACGACGGCGCCGCCGCCGTGGTGCTGGCCGAAGGCGGCCGCGTGAAGGCGCTGGGCCTGAAGCCGCTGGCGCGCCTGGTCGGCTACGCGCACGCTGGTGTGGAGCCCGCCTACATGGGCATCGGCCCGGTGCCGGCCACGCGCAAGGTGCTGGAGCGCACCGGGCTGAAGGTGAGCGACTTCGACGTGATCGAATCGAACGAAGCCTTTGCGGCGCAGGCCTGCGCGGTCATCAAGGAGCTGGGCTTCGACCCGGCCAAGGTCAACCCGAACGGCTCGGGCATTTCGCTCGGGCATCCGGTGGGCGCGACCGGCGCGATCATCACCACCAAGGCGATTGCCGAGCTGCACCGCACGGGCGGCCGCTATGCGCTGGTCACGATGTGCATCGGCGGCGGCCAAGGCATCGCGGCCATATTCGAACGGGTTTGAAGGCACACTTGCGGGCATGCTCCGCCCACCCATCCTGATCGACCCCGACGAGGTCGAGATCAGCGCCATCCGGGCGCAGGGCGCGGGTGGGCAGAACGTCAACAAGGTCTCGAGCGCGGTGCACCTGCGCTACGACATCCACGCGAGTTCGCTGCCCGCCGACGTGAAGGAGAGGCTGCTCGCGCTGCGCGACAGCCGCATCACGCAGGAGGGCGTTTTCGTGCTGAAGGCGCAGCAGCACCGCACGCAGGAGATGAACCGCGCCGACGCTCTGGCGCGCCTGCAGGCCGTGGTCGACAGCGTGGCCACGCCGCCGCGCGTGCGGCGCCCCACCAAGCCAACCTATGGCTCGAAGCAGCGCCGGCTCGAAGGCAAGAGCCAGCGCTCGCAGATCAAGAACCTGCGCGGGCCGGTGCGGGACTGACCGGCTTGCCGCCCCGCAGCCGCTTGACCTGCAGCGTCACGCCGATGAGGTAGAGCGCGCCGAGCACCGCGGTGATCGCCTTCAGTTCTGGCGCATCGGCGTTCGGCAACAGCGGGGCGCCCAGCGGCAGGCGCGTCAGGGTTTCGGTAAAGGCCGGAATCCAGTGGAACAGGAAGCTTGCCGAAAAGGCCGCGGCTTCGATGTAGCGGGATGCCTGGCCGAAGAAGGCGCCGCGCCCGGCGGCCGCCCCCACGGCGAGCGCTGCGAGCGTGAGAATGCCCAGTGCGTGCGGCTTGCCGAAGCCGCCGTGCTGGAAGATGCCGAAGCCGGTCAGGCAAGTCAGCACGGTGGTCCACACGAAGACCCGGCCCCAGCCGGTGCGCAGCGTGATTTCCTTGTAGCGGAACAGGGCGATCAGCCCCGCGATCACTGCGATCAGGCTGATCGCGGTATGAACAATGCCAAGGGACGTGAGTCCCAGCCATCCTGTCGCTGCCATGCCGGATCTCCTCGGAGTCGTGGTGGGGCGATTCTGGCCGGGCATGGGCAATTTGTCTCCATCATTAAGGCCCCGCTAAGCTGGCGGACACGAGCCGCAAGCACAATAGGCGACATGAGAGCCCTCTTTTGCCGCGCTTTGCCGGCTTTCCTGCTTGCCCTGGGCGCACTGGCCCTGACGGGGTGCGGGCCGGCCTCCGACGGCAGCCCGGCTGCAATCGGCGCGGTGCAGGAGCTCAAGTGGGAAGAGCTCGTTCCCAAGGACTGGGACCCGACAAAGCGCTACCGCAACATCAGCCTGGAATCGCTGCGCGACAACGATCCGCGCGCAGTGCAGATGCTCGACGAGATGCGTGCCGTCTGGGACAACGCGCCGGTCAACGTGGCGCTCGACGGCACCGCCGCGCGACTCTCGGGCTTTGTGGTGCCGCTGGACAACACGCAGGGCGGTATTCGCGAGTTCTTGCTGGTGCCCTATTTCGGTGCCTGCATCCACACCCCGCCGCCGCCCGCCAACCAGATCGTGCACGTGATCGCGTCCGATACGGTGAAGGGCCTGCATGCGATGGATACGGTGCGCGTCAGCGGGCTGCTGAAGGCGGCGCGTTATTCCTCGGCGGACATGGGCGTGAGCGGCTACGAGATCAAGTCGGCCGCGGTCGAGCCCTTTGTCGCGGCGCGCTGAGCCTCGTCAGCCCATGCGCTGCGAAAGAAAATCCAGAAACGAAGTGATCCGCGCCGACAGCTGCGTGTTGCGGTAGTACACCGCATTGACCGGCTGGCGCACGTCGACCGTTTCCTTGGCCAGCACTTGCACCAGTGCACCGCTTGCGCGGTCGGCACCGGTCATGAAATCGGACAGGCAGACGATGCCCGTGCCTGCCAGTGCCAACTGGCGCAGCGTTTCGCCGCTCGATGCGGCGAGCGTGGGCGTGACGGTCCACTCGTCGCCATGCACGCCGCGCAGCGGCCAGCGGTTGAGCGATTCGGGCTGCGTAAAGCCCAGCAGCGCATGGTCGGCCAGGTCGGCCACCTTGCGCGGCTTTCCGTGCGCTTCCAGGTAGGCCGGGCTTGCGAGCACGCGCAGCCTGTGCGTGCCGAGCGGGCGGGCGTGCAGCGTGGAGTCGCGCAGCGGCCCGATGCGGATCGCAATGTCGGTGCGGCGCTCCAGCAGGTCGATGGGCAGGTCGTCGGTGTCGAGCTCCAGGCTGATCTGCGGAAACAGCCGCCGGAACTCCGGCACCAGCGGCACGATGGCATGCAGCATGAAAGGCGAGGCCGCGTTCACCCGCAAGCGTCCGGCGGGTTGCTGGCGCCGCGCGGCAAGCTGCTCTTCGGCTTCGTCGATGGCGTCGAGGATGGCGCGCGTGCGCAGCAGGAAGGCGGCGCCTTCTTCCGTGAGTTCGAGCCGCCGCGTGGTTCGCCGCAGCAGCGTGGTTTCCAGCTTCTGCTCGAGCCGGCTCAGTGCGCGGCTGATGCCCGATACCGTCTGCGAGAGCTGCTCGGCCGCCGCGGTGATGGAGCCGGTGTCCACCACGGCGCGAAACGCGACCAGTTCCTCGATGGTGGTCTTCATGGCAAGGAGTGCCGCCTGTTCAGGCGACGGCTTCGCCCTGTAACGGCGCGGCGGGCACAGCTTCGGCGGGCTGCGTCAGCGCCGCCAATGCCTCTGCATCCGTGCGGTAGCTGAAGAGCATCGGCCCGGGCGCGAGCAGTCCGGCGCGCTCCAGCACCTGCATGGCGGGCAGCTTCAGCCCGCTCAGGTGCAGGCGCACGCCCTTGGCTTCCATCATTCGCCGGATGGAGCCGAACACTTCGGCCCCCGTGATGTCGATGCGATTGATGGGCTGGGCGAAGAGGCACACGTCCGTCAGGTCCGGCCGCTCGGCCAGCGCGACCGTGAGTGCGCGCTCGAGCGTGGAGGCCGACGCGAAGTCGAGCTCGGCATCCATGCGCAGCGCGTACAGATGCGGCGCCAGGGGCGGCAGCTTCCAGAGGTTGCGGTCGCGCAGGCTGCCGTCGGGGTGCAGGCCCACTTCGATGATGCGCGGATGCAGGTGGCGGTACATGTAGTGCGCCAGGCTCGCGAGCAGCCCGCCGAGCACGCCCCAGTAGATGCTGGGCGCCGTGGCAATCGTCAGCACGAAGGTACCGAACGCGATGCCCGCCTCGATGCGCGACACGCGCCAGAGCGCGGCAAAGCTCGCCGGCTTGACCAGCCCCAGAATGGCCGTGACCACCACCGCCGCCAGCACCGCCTGCGGCACGTGATAGAGCAGCGGCATCAGCCACAGCAGCGCGCCGGCCACCACGATCACGCTGAAGAGCGTGGCCCAGCCGGTCTGCGCGCCCGCATACAGCGTGATGGCCGAGCGCGAGAACGACGAACTGGTGGGAAAGGAGCCAGAGAAGCCCGAAGCCAGCTTGGCCAGGCCTTGGCCGATCAGGTCCTGGTTCTCGTTCCAGAGCGTGCCGGCGCGCGCGTTGTCGACCTTGGCGCTCGACGCGGTCTCCAGAAAGCTCACCAGCGTGATCATCAGCGCCGGCAAGACCAGCGCGCTGAACGTGTTCAAGGGCAGCAGCCCTGGCCAGTAGAAAGAGGGCAGGCCTGAGGGGAGGCTGCCCACCACCGCGCCGCCGCGCAAAGCGTAGTTGATGGTCCAGCTGATGGCCGCGGCACCTGCCACCAGCGCCATGGTGGTCGGGAAACGCGGCGCCAGGCGCTTGCCGAGCCACAGCACGGCAATGCTGCCGAGCCCGAAGGCAATGGCCACCATGTCGGGCAATGGTCCGCCCCGCAACACCTGGGCAATGGTGCGGCCCGTGAATCCGAGCAGCGCCGGCAATTGCGAGATGGCAATCAGCACCGCCGCGCCTTGGGTGAAGCCGATCAGCACCGGCGAATTCACCAGCCGCAGCAGCCAGCCGAAGCGGCCCGCACCCAACACCATCTGGATGGCCCCCGACATCAGTGTGAGCCACACCGCCATGGCCACCCAGTCGGTGCTGCCGGGCACCGCCAGCGGCGCGAGCGAGGCACCCACCAGCAGGCTTGTAAGCGCGGTAGGCCCGACCGACAGCCGCTGCGAAGAACTGAAGATCACCGCGACGAGCGCCGGAAACAGCGCCGCGTACACGCCGGTGACCAGCGGCATGCCAGCCAGCGCCGCGTAGGCCACGCCTTGGGGAATGACCATCAGCGCCACCGTAATGCCCGCCATTGCCTCGTTGCGTAAAAGTGCGGCCGAGGGGCGGGGCCACGCGAGGCACGGAATCCAGCGGGCAAGTCGCTGGCGCAAGGAAGACGATGAAGAGGAGGAGCGGGCGGCCGGATTCATGAAGCGTTGCGAGCGCACGGCAGAAGCGGACGGCACGTGCGCGGCGGGCGAGGGTGGAGAGGCGCCCGCCAGCATACCGGAGAGTCCGTGCCGGGCGCCTTTACCCGCGCCTACTTGCTGCGAGGGGCTCGCTTTTCCAGCAGTGGCGCCGTCGTGCCTTGCACTCCGACGAGCCCCAGCACGGTGACGAGCGAGTTCTGTGCGCCCTTCCAGCCGTCTGTCACGTCGATCCACTCGGACAGCGCATGGAAGCCGCCCGTCTTGCCGCCCGCGCCGATGATGATTGCCGGGATGCCGAGAGACATCGGGACGTTGGCATCTGTGCTCGCGCCTGACAGCAGGGTTTTTTGGCCGAAGGCGGTATTCGAGCGCGTGGCTGCCTCCACCATCACCGAATCCGACGGGGTGCGCCCGCCGGGGCGGTCGCCAATCAGCTTGTTGCTGGCGCTCAGCGTCGTCACGTTCCAGCGCTTGTTTTCCTCTGCCACTGCCTCGTCGATGGCAGCAAGGATCTTCTTCTCCGTTTCGAGCAGCGGCGCCATCTCGTCCGAGCGAATGTCGATGGCCATGCGCGCATCCGGTGCAATGGTGTTCACCGAGGTGCCGCCGCCCACGGTGCCGACGGTGAAGGTGGTCTTCGGAAAGCTGGGCGTGCGCACCTCGGCAATCTTGGCAATGGCACGGCCCATGCCGTGGATGGCGCTGGGCACCTGGCCAAAAGCTCCGAAGCTGTGGCCGCCCGGGCCCTTGAAAGTGACTTCATAACGGTGGCTGCCCGTGCCGAGCATCAGCACCGTGCCGTCGGCTGCCGGCTCGAGGCCGACCATGCCGTCGATGTCCAGGTGGTCGCGAAAGATCGCCTTCATGCCTCGCAGGTTGCCGAGTTCTTCCTCGCCGACATTGCCAACGAACAGAAGGTCGCCCACGGTCTGCACCTTGTTGTCGTTGAGCACCTTGAGCCACGACAGCAGTACCGACAGGCCGCGCGTGTCGTCCGAGATGCCGGGCGCATAAAGCTTGCCGTCGCGCTCCTTCACCTTCACATCGGTGCCGGCGGGAAACACGGTATCGAGGTGCGCCGAGACCAGCAGCTTGGGCCCGTTGCCGGTGCCCTTGCGCAGGCCGACCACGTTGCCTTCGGCATCGATCTTCGCGTCGGTGAGGCCAAGCGCCTTCATGCGCGCCAGAAAGGCTTCGGCGCGCTTCTGTTCCTTGAACGGCGGGGCCTCGATCTCCGTCAGCATCTTCAGGTCTTCGACCGAGCGCTCGTGGTCGGCCTTGACTGCGTCGAGCAGCTTCTGGACTGCGGGCGAAGCCATGAGCTCTGTGTAGACCTTGTCGACTTCGGGCCGGACCTGTGTGGGCGTGGCCGTGACCGCACCCGTTTGTGCATGGACGGTGCCGGCAGCACAGGCCAGGGCGAGGACGACGGGAGCAAGGCGAAAAGACGCGCGGTTGGGCATGGTGAAGGACTGTTCTCGGAATTGAGGAAGGATCTGGCGGGAAAGATTCGGGGGGGGCGGGGAGTGCGCTGCCGACGCGGCGCCGTCAGCAATTCTTCCGGGCATAGGGCTAGCCTGCTCTGGTTTAATCTTTGAACATGTCAGTTTTTCTAACGAGCCAGCCATGCGCCGCCACATTCCGAGCACCCGTGCGCTGCTGATTTTCGATGCGGTGGCGCGCCATCACGGCGTCGGCAAGGCGGCAGAGGAGCTGTGTCTCACGCACAGTGCGGTGAGCCAGCAGTTGCGGCTTCTCGAATCGCAGATTGGCGTGCGGCTGGTGCAGCGCACCGCGCGCGGCACCGAGCTCACCGATGCAGGAAGGCGCTATCACGGCCAGATTGCCGGCGATCTGCTGCGCCTGCAAAACCACACGCTCGAAGCCATGGCGCAGCATGCGGACGGCCTACGGTTGATTGTGGGCGCGGTGCCGGTGCTGTCGGATGGTTGGCTGCTGCCGAGGCTGCCGCAGTTCATCGCACGGCATCCGGGTTGCAGCCTGCATCTGCAGGTCTTTCCCACCGAGCTCTACATGGAAGACATGCCCTTCGACGTTGGCGTGCAGTACGACGACGCCGTGTGGCCGGGTGCCAATGCGCGTCCCCTGATGGGCGAGTTCTGCGTTGCAGTGTGTTCGCCCCATGCGAAAGGCCGGGCAGCGATGGCGCGCGGCGATTTTCGTGCCGCGCCGCTGCTGCAGCTGCGCACCCGCATGGGCGCATGGGAAGAATGGTTCGCGCAGACGGCACATGCACGGGCGCCCGAAAACCTCGTGGCGGGGCACCGCTTCGATCTCTTCTCGTCCCTGGTGGCTGCGGTTCGCGCCGACCTTGGCGTGGGGTTGGTGCCCCACTATTTCGTCGAGCGCGAACTGCGTTCTAAAGAACTGGTGCTTGCCTGCGCGCACCGGGCGCCGTCGAGCCGGGGCTACAGCGTTTTCATGGCGCCGAACAGGACGGTCGACCCATTGGCGGAGGCGTTTGTGGCATGGCTCTGCGAAGCCGGGGCTTCGCAGCAGCTGCTGCCTGACTAGGCGCGGCGGAAGAGCAGTACGGAGTTTGTGCCGCCGAAAGCGAAGGAATTGCTCATGGCAGCTTCGATGGTTGGCGCGGAGGTTTCGCCCGGCCTGACCAGGTTCAGGCTGCAAGCGGGATCGATCTCGCTGCAGTGCGCGTTGGGCGGCAGCTGGCGCCGATGCAGCGCAAGCACGGTGATGACGGCCTCGACTGCACCGGCGGCGCCGAGCATGTGACCGTGCAGCGCCTTGGTGGAGCTGACCCGCAGTTGTTCGAGGTCGTCGCCCCAGACCTCCGCGAGCGCATTGCGTTCGACCACGTCGCCGATGCGTGTGGCCGTGCCGTGGGCGTTGCAGTAGCCCACGTCGCGCGGCTGCAGGCCGGCTTGGCGCAGGGCGGCGCGCAATGCGCGGGCCTGCCCCGGTGCGTCGGGCTTGGTGAGGTGCGTTGCGTCGCTACTGAGGCCCCAGCCCGCGAGCGTGGCGTAGCTGCGGGCGCCGCGGCGGCGGGCGCGCTCGGCCGATTCGAGCACGACGAATGCCGCGCCTTCGCCGAGCGCAAACCCGTTGCGGTCGGCCGCGAAGGGGCGCACGGCGCCGGCTGCTTCGCCGAGCTGGAAGGTGGCCAGCGTCTGCATGGCCTGCCATGCCAGCACCACGCCCGGCACGATGAGCGCCTCGCTGCCGCCGGCAATTGCCAAGTCGACTTCGCCGCGTTGAATGGCCTTGGCGGCTTCAGCAATGGCAACCGACGACGACGCACAGGCGACCGAATAGGTGAGCACCGGCCCCTGTACGCCGTTGCGCATGGCCACGTGCGCCGCGGGAGCGTTGGGCATGAAGGCCGGAATGGTGAGCGGCGGCACGCGCATGCCGCCGCGGTAGGCCGCCTCGAGCGCCGCGGCGCCACCCATGCCGCAGCCGGCATAGACGCCTATGCGCTCGGGGTCGGTATCTGCGCGATTGAAGCCCGCATCCTGCAGCGCAAGGTCGGCGGCCGCTACCGCAAGCTGGCTGACCCGGTCGACGCCGGCGAGCTGCAGCTTGGTGAACCAGCGTGTTTCGTCGAAAGCCACGGTGGCCGCGGCGGCTGGTTTGGGCAGGTCGGGAAAGATGGGGCGGATGGCCGACTGGCCATCGAGCAGTGCCTGGAACAGCGCATCGGGCTCGCCGCCATGCGGCGCCATGACGCCCAGGCCGGTGACGCAGACCTCGTGGTTCACGCTGCCTTCGCGGCCCTGACCTTGTCGACGAGCAGCGCCAGTTCGCCCAGCGTGTCGATGTTCGCGTCGTCGTCGGGCATGGTGATGCCGAAGTGGTCTTCAATGGCAAACAGGAACTCGGCCAATGCGAGCGAGTCGAGGCCGCCGGTTTCGCGCATCGATGCGTTGGGGTCGAGCTTCGACGGTTCGATACCGTACTTCTCGTGGATCAGGTCCTGCAATTCCTTCAGCGAACTCATCGTGCGATGCCTGTTGTCGTGTGCCGGCCGCTGATCGATCGCCACCCCTCAGGGTGCTCCATGGGATCGACCCCTTCCTCGCTCGGCTTGTGGGTCAGTGATGGCCAATGATATCCGCTCCCACCAAAGTATTCGGCCGGCGGCGGTACGCCGGCCGCCAGCGCAAAGAGGGGAGCGCAAAGGCCGTTCCCAGCAACGCGCCGGCCAGTGCGTCGAGCACCACGTGCTGCTTGACGGCCAAGGTCGAGTAGGCAATGGCGGCAAACCAGATCCAGTTGGCAACGCGCAGAAAGACCGGCGTGCGCGCCTCGCGCAGCACGTGGTCCAGCCGGATGGCGGTGAAGATGGCCACGGCCACATGCATCGAGGGACAGGCGTTGCCCGCGGCATCCACGCCCTGCAGCATCGCAAAGCCCGGGTAGCCCGACACGTCGATGGTGAGCGGCGGTATTTGCGTGGGCCAGAAATAGAAGAGGCCCAGGCCCGTGAGGCACAGCGCGCCGATCCACAGCCCGTAGACCACCAGCTCCCGAAAGCCCAGTTGCAGCCCGGGCGCAATGCCGACGTAGAACCAGAGCGAGAGGTAAGCGCCCAGCGTGTAGGGCTGGAACGGAATCAGGTGGTCCAGCGCCGTGAGCGGCATCACCATGACCGGGTACGCGGGGTTGCGCAGCAGGTGGAAATAGCCGATGAAGAAGAGCCAGGTAAAGGCCGTGGTGCCGATCGCCTTGAGCCAGAAGAGGGAGCGGATACGCTCGCCGACGTCTGCAGTCCAGGTCAGAGGGCGATGCGATCGGGAAATGGGCGCCATGGGGCAGGTCGGTCGGGTCCGTGGTTTCTTGGGCCCGCCGATCTTGCCAGAGCGCCATGACATGACGGCGCCATGCGATCCAGCGATTGCAGTGGGTCAGGCGAGCGCGGCCGATCGCTTGCGGTGCTGGAACGAGGTTGGCGAGCGCCCTGTGGCCGCCTTGAACATGGCGCAGAACGCGCTGTCGGTGGCATAGCCGCTGGCCGCCGCCACCTGGCTCACCGCCATGCCGCGCGCCAGCAGCGGCAGCGCATGCGCCATCACGGCCTGCTGCCGCCACTGTTGCCAGCTCATGCCGAGCTGGTCGCGAAAGAGCCGCGCCACGGTGCGCTCGCTGGCGCCGATGGCGGCGGCGCGCTCGGCCAGCGTGGCGCGGTCGGCAGGGTTGCGCAGCAGCGCTTCGCAGAGCTGGCGCAGCCGCTTGTCGGTGGGCAGCGGTACGTCGATGCGTATCTGGGTGGCACGCTCCAGCTCGTCCACCAGCAGCGGGGCGATCATGCGTTCGCGCTGCGGCGCATGCGGGTCGGCGGGCGGCAGGCCGTCGGGCGTAGTGTCGAGCGCGAGCATCAGCGCGCGCAGCAAGGGGCTGATTTCCAGCACCTCGCACTTCTCCCACGGCGGGCCTAGCCAGGCGTGGAGGTACACGGTGCGCAGCTCGGCATCCTCGATCAGCATGATGCTGTGCGGCATGTTGGCCGGCACCCAGACCGCGCGGGAGGGCGGCACGATGTAGCTGCCGTCTTGCGTGCTGAGCCGGATCACGCCGCGGGTCGAAAAAGTGAGCTGTGGCCAGGGGTGCTGGTGCAGTTCGACGAAGGTGTCGGCGCTCAGGAAATGTTCCTTGGCGCGCAGCGGCCGCACCGCGTCGGGCGCATAGAGGTGCGGCGTGAGCGAGGCGACGCTGGTGACCGGCGCAACGTTCGGGCCGCGCGGCTTGGCGGCGCGGGAGCTTCCGGCATCGGCTGGGAAAGAGGGGGAAACGGCGCTTGGCATGGTTTCGACAAATGTTGTCGCTGTATCGCCATTCTGCCGCGAGCTGCGGGCATAGCATCGGTGCCTGCCCGGTTTTTTGTAGCAATCCATGTCTTCGACTTCCTCCCCGCCAGCCGCCTCTTCCACCAACTTGCGCAGCGATGCCCAACTGATCGGTCTGGTCGGCCTGGCCCATGCCATCAGCCATTTCAGCCAGCTCATCTTGGCGCCGCTGTTCCCCTGGCTGAAGGACGCGTTCAATGTGAGCTACACCGAGCTTGGCGCGGTGCTGACGGTGTTCTTCGTGGTGTCGTGCATCGTGCAGGCGGCTTCGGGCTTCATCGTCGACAAGCTGGGTCCGCGGCCGGTGCTCTTCGTGGGGCTGGGCGCGCTGGCGATGGCGGCTTTCGGCTATGCCATGGCCCAGAGCTACTGGATGCTGCTGGCGTGCGCGATCGTGGGCGGCATCGGCAACGGCGTATTCCATCCGGTCGACTACACGCTCTTCAACCGCAAGGTTGCGCCGACGCGGCTCGGCCATGCCTACAGCGTGCACGGCATCACCGGCAGCCTGGGCTGGGCGCTGGCACCGGCCTTCGTGGTGCCGATTGCCATGGCGTATTCGTGGCGCGTGGCGTTGGCATCGGCGGGTGCGCTGGCCATCGTGGTGCTGCTGGTGCTCTGGGCTTACCGCAGCGTGCTCTCGCTCGACGTGAAGGCGGTGCAAAAAGCCACCGGCCACGGCGAGCCGGCGCCCATCGGTGGCGAGTTCGACTTTCTGCGCATTCCGGCCGTGTGGATGTGCTTCGGCTTCTTCTTTTTGTATGCCGTCGTGATCAGCGTGGTGCAGACCTTCGCGCCGGTGGCGGCAGGCCATTTGCACGCGGTGCCGGTGGCGCTGGTGGCGGTTTGCCTGACGGTGTACATGGTGGCCAGCGCGGCCGGCATGGTGGCGGGCGGCTTTCTGGCTTCCGATCCGTCGCGCTGTGAGCGCATCGTGGGCACCGGCTTCGGCATTGCGGCGGCCGTGGCGCTGGTGCTGGCCTTTGCGCAGTTTCCGCCGGTGCTGGTGCCGGTGCTGTTCGGCGTGATGGGTTTCGTCTCAGGCGTGGCGGGGCCTTCGCGCGACCTGCTGGTCAAGCGATCGACGCCGCCCAACGCCACGGGACGCGTCTACGGCGTGGTGTACGCGGGCCTCGACATCGGCCAGGCGCTGGCGCCGCTGGTGTTCGGCCGGCTCATGGACCATGCCCAGTACACGAGCGTGATCGTCGGCCTGGCGCTGGTGCAGGGCGTGCTGATTGCCAGCGCCTTCAACGTGACGAAGGTGCGCCGCACGGCACTGGTGCCGGCCTCGGCCTCGGCCTGACGCGTAGGGCGCCGCCAACATGGCGGGACGCATGCGGTCGATATCATCGGCCGCATGCAGGCCTTGTATGTGTATGTGATCGCCGGCGCCGTGCTGGCGGGCTTTGTGCAGGGCCTGTCCGGTTTTGCCTTCGGCCTGGTGGCCATGTCGGTCTGGGCCTGGACCTTGGAGCCGCAACTGGCCGCCGTGCTTTCGCTGTTCGGCGCGCTCACCGGCCAGGTGATTGCGGCGGTCACGGTGCGCCGCGCTTTCGACAGGCATGTGCTGTGGCCCTTCGTGCTCGGCGGACTGGTCGGCGTGCCTTTCGGCGTGTGGCTGCTGCCGCACCTCGATCTTGTGCTTTTCAAGGTTTGCCTTGGCGTGCTGCTGGTGCTGTGGTGTCCTGCCATGCTGATGTCGCAGCACCTGCCCAAGGTGAGCTTCGGCGGACGGATCTCCGACGGCATCGCCGGGTGCATCGGCGGTGCCATGGCGGGCATCGGCGGCTTCTCGGGCACCATTCCCACGCTCTGGTGCACCTTGCGCGGCTTCCAGCGCGACACGCAGCGCGCGGTGATCCAGAACTTCAATCTTTCGATGTTGCTGGTGGCGTTTGCAATCCACTTGGCGACCGGCAGCATCGGCCGTTCGATGGTGCCGCTGCTGGGCTTGGTGGCACTGGCCGTCGCGGTGCCGGTGCTCTTGGGCGCGCGGCTCTACATCGGCATCAGCGAGGCAGCGTTCCGCAAGCTGGTGCTGGGGCTGCTGACAGCCTCTGGCGTGGCGATGCTGGCCTCGGGTGTGCCTGCACTGCTGCAGCGCGGCTGAGCCGCCGGATTTCGCCTCTACGCGGTGTGCAAAATCTCTCGCACGCGCGCCCATGGCCGGCACATCAGCGTGCCGCGCGGTGAGACCACGATGGGCCGCTGCAGCAAGATGGGGTTTGCGACGATGAAGTCGAACAGCTGGTCGTCGGTCCACTTCGGGTCGGCTAGCTTCAGCTCTTCATAAGGCGCTTCCTTCGTGCGCAAAAGGTCGCGGGCGCCCATGCCCATGGCCTTTGCCAACTCGCGCAGCTTCTTTTTCGTCGGCGGTGTTTCCAGGTAGAGAACGATCTCGGGTTCCACGCCGCTCTCGCGGATCAGGCCCAGCACATTGCGCGAGGTGCTGCAGTTGGGCTTGTGGAAGATGGTCATCGGATACGCCGTAGTCGGGGTACGTGCGGTCATCGGGTTGTCATTCTTTCTGCACCTGCGGGTCCAGCGAAAAAGGAAAGCGCGCCGCCCAGAATTCGGCCAGCCGGGGATCGGCGTCCACGCGCCGCACCACCTGGGCCATGCGCGGTGCCACGCGGTAGAAGCGCTTTCGATGCGGCGTCCAGCGCGACAGCACGGTCACATAGAGGTCGAGCATGCTGATCTTCTCGCCGAGCAGGTAGGGTGCGGGTTCGTCGATCTGCGTGTCCATCAGGTGCCAGCAGTGCGCAATGCGCTCGGCCGAACGTTCGAGCATCGCGGGCTGGGCTGCAGGGTCGGGCGTGAGCCGCGTGGGATCGTCGCGCACCCAGTACAGCGAATAGATGGCCGCCGGCAGGTAGACCATCCAGCGCAGATAACGCGCACGCAGCGGATCGTTGGGCGCGGGGCAGAGCCCGGCTTCGGGATAGCGGTCGCCAAGCCAGATCAGTATGGCCGCGCTCTCGGTCATTACCTCGCCCGAAGGCAGCACCAGCGCGGGCACCTGGCGCATCGGGTTGATGCCCGATACGCGCTCGCGCTCGGATTCGCCCTCCCAGGGAGAGACGTCGACGGTATCGACCTGCGCACCGATCAGCGTCAGCGCCGCGTGAACGGGCGTGGCGCCGGAACCGGGCGCACCGTAGAGGGTGTAGCGGTCGTTCGAAGGAGCGGATGAAGAAGTCATCCGCCCAGATTACTGCAGCAGCCTGCCGCTTGTCACGTGGCCAGCAGCGCGTCGACCTTCTTCAGGCCTTCGAGCGTCTTCACGCAGGCCTCGGCCACTTCGGTGCCCTTGACGGCAAAGTGGCGGTGGAAGTACTTGCGATGCTCCACATGCTCATGGAAGTGGTGTGGCGTGAGCACGGCCGAGAAAATCGGCACGTCGGTTTCGAGCTGCAGCGACATCAGCGTGCTGACCACGGTGCTGGCCACGAACTCATGGCGGTAGATGCCGCCGTCCACCACCAGCGCGCAGCCCACGATGGCGGCGTACTTGCCCGAGTTGGCAAGCCGTTTGGCGTGCAGCGGAATCTCGAAGGCGCCGGGTACATCGAACACGTCGATGAGATCGCGCGCCACGCCGAGCCGTTCCATCTCGGCAAGAAAGGCGTCCCGCGCCTGGTGGACGATGTCGGAATGCCACTGCGCCTCGACAAAGGCGATGCGCTCGCCGCGCGGATTGCCCGACGCGTCGATGGCGGAAAGGGGAAGGTCGTTGATCTGACTCATGGTGTGCCTCTTGAAAGCAGGTTTCCTGAATCAGGGCGCACGAAACCGCACGCCAGACCACGCGCCATTGCACCGGAGACGGCAAAGCGCGCGGGCCAGCCCGCATTTTCGCGCTCTCTTTCATCCGGACTGTGACCGTCGGCTTCGGAATTACACCGAAATCTGCTGACCCCGCAGCCTGTTTGTTGCAGGCCGCGGGCGCTCGCGGGCTCGTGCAGTTCCTCTCTCGAAGAAGCCGCCATTACCGCCGGTGGGGAGTTTCACCCCGCCCTGAGAACGCTTGCCGCCCGGCATGCCGGGCGACGGCGCGATTCTAGGAGCGGCCGGCGGTGCGGGTTGTCGCCCGCGCGCCAGACCTTCGGCGGCGCGGGGATTTTCTTGGCGTGGCTGCGACGGCGGCTCAGCGCCTGGCAAGGAACTGCGTCATGCGCTGCAGTTCGTCGTCCAACGCCGCACTGAAGGCCGCATCGCGCGGCTTCCGGCCGACATAGCCGAACACGGGCTGCACGCGGCCTTCAGGTGCGGTGACGTTGGCCCAGCCGATCACGCGGTCGTGCCACAGCATCGGCAGTGCGTAGTAGCCGAACCGCCGCTTGGGCGCAGGCATGTAGGCCTCGAACTTGTATGTCCAGCCCCAGAGCAGTTCGAAGCGGCGGCGGTCCCACACCACGGGGTCGAACGGTGCGAGCAGGCGCACTTCATCATCAGGCGCATGGCGACGCGAGGCCGGGTTCTCGCCGGCTGGCCAGTACCAGGTGGTGCCGTCGATGCGGCAGTTTGCAAGCTCTTCACGTGCAAGGCGCAATGCGGCCTGGGTCTGCGCCGAAAGATGCGGGGCGCCGTACCCGAGCAACCGCACGAGATGGGTCAGGCTGGCGGCCGGCAGCGGTGCGTATTTGCGCACCACCAGGTCGATGAGCGCGGCGGCCCTCTGCGCGCGGCCAGCGGGGCTTTCATCGGCGGGCGCATGTGTAACGGCCTCGTAGACGCGCGTGCCGCTGTCGCGCCGCACCACGCGCAGCATGCCGCGGTAGTGCAGGCCGTCGAGCAACCGCGTCGTCGCATTGCTAGAGCCGCCCCAGTAGTTCTTTACGCTGCCATGTGCAAAGTGCTGCTCGACTTCACGCGGATGCACCGGCCCGCGCTCGCGCACGAAGGCCAGAACATCCGCTGCCTTGCGGCGGGTGTCCGCGTCCCAGGGCTGCCGGGCTTCACGCGGATGCATCAGCGCCAGGTGCTCGCGCGGCAAGAAGCCGTAGTTGACCAGGCAGTCCTCCTCGATGGCCAGCCGCGTGTAGCGGCTCTCAAGATCGCCTGCGCGGTAGTCCTTCACGCGATGACGCAGCGTCAGGTCTTGCGCACGCGCGGGTGCGCGGATCGGGTCTGCTTGGACAAAGCCGAGTTGGCGGATTGCGCCGGGCAGGGTGGTGGGCTTGAAGAGCGTGCGGGCTATTGCATAGCGACGCAGGTCGTCGAGGGTCGGGGTAGCCATGGGGCGAATTGCAGCACAAGTGGGGCGCTTTTTCTTTGGGCGTGCTGTTGTTTGGGGCGCTGCTGTTCTTCAGGGTGGCGCACCCGCCGACGGGGTACCTTTCTCCGCGAATGTCCCCCGGCCTGCGGCCTCCTCCTTTATTTCGCTGCGCAA